>JAWLBU010000027.1:0-33999 GCA_041687555.1 Haloplasmataceae bacterium
TTGGTAGATTTTATTTTATCAGGGAATTGGAAATTTGTCTCTTTTTTCATAAAAAGAGGTGTGAGTTAATTACCCACACCAAATATTATAGAGCCTTTTATTTTTATTTTATCATTTGACATTATTTGATATAATAAAATAGGAAGAAGGTGAGCGTATGGATATAAGAGAATACAGTTTTTCAGATGAAATAAAGAAACAATTGGGATACATCATCAGAGAAAATAGGAAAAGTCGATTAAATAATTTAAAAAATTCAACACTAATTGAAAATAATCCTTACACAAAAGAAAACTTCTGTGAAAATAACCTTATATGCCATTATCACACATTAACTAAACTTGAGAATGATGTAGTGAAAGATGATTCTATTTATCATTTATTATTGAAAAAGCTGGATTTATATTTTCAAGTTACACAAGAGGAACATGAAAATAACATTGCCTATATAGATTCGATAGCAAAAAAATTGTTATATGCCGGTGAATATATAGACGACGATTTAGCAAAAACAATTAAGGATGAGATAGAACATGTTTACTATAACAAAGATGTGATAGCTGAATATAATATTAAGTTATTGAAAGTATTTATAAAATTACAATTAGTTTTGAAACTAGACGATGATGATTTAAGTTTATTAATAAATTATCGTGATTTTTATCAAGGGTTATATCAGGGAATCGTAACCCATTGTTTAGGTGTGTATTATCTTAATAAATTGCAGACTGAGAAAGCGAAAAAGTGTTTTTTGCTTGCTAAGGATGTTTATGAAAAACATAATATTAGTAAAGGATTAATTAGCTCATATTTAATAGCCGTCTATGTTTACACAAATAATTATTATGAATCGGTTCCTTTGTGTAATAAAATGGAGTTATTCTATATTGAAACCAAAAATTATAAGCGGTTAATGCATGTATATAATTACTTATCGGATTATTATTTTTTAATCAATGCTTTGGATGTTGCTAGGGATTATTTCAATAAAGCATTAAAGATTATTGATAATGATGAATCATTGGAAAGATATAAATATTCGATATATTATAATTGGGGCTTCAGATGTTTTAAGGATAACCGGTTTGAGGAAGCATTGGAATACTTATTAACCGCAAATGAAGTATGTAAGGCAAATAACTATAAATTACAAACCATTAATATGATTTTAATTATGATGACTAAATTAAGATATCCGGTGAATGAAATTAAAAAAATATATCTTGAAGGTGAAAAATATATCGAATTCAGTAATGATAGTAACCTGTCAATCTTTAAATATTTTCGTTTTAAATTAAAAAATAGTAAATATTATCGTAAATATGCTATTGATAAAATACTACCGATGTTAAGAGACGATCGTAGTAAAATGGAAATTTTACTGTTTTTTTATGAGGATTTATATAAATAGCGCAAAAACTGTGGTCGTAGGAGACAGAAATATATACTTTTTATAAATTTCGTCACTTTTGCCAAATTTGTAGTAAAATATGTAATATAAAACAAAGGAGGCGTGTGAAATGAAAAAAATAAGAAGTATATTTCTAACTATTGTTGTTTTATTATTGTTAGTTGTATGTGTTAATTTTGTAAATAGCGTGATTGATTTTATAACAATAGACCCAGTACCACTTCCGTGGGGGATAATTTTTGATTTTTCAGAAAGCAGTATTAATTTTATCACAACAGAAATAGACCCAGTACCACTTCCGTGGGGATTTACATTTGAATTTATAAATAGTATGAATGATTTTATCACAACAGAAATAGATCCGGTACCACTTCCTTGGGGTATTATTGGAAAGTTTTAATCATATTATTATTTTAAGGAATTATGGAGGATTCTTTATTTAATAGAGGTTATGGGAGAATTTAAAAGTGAGTTTTAAGGATTTATGTATCTAATATATCAACCAAATAACATATTTTCTACCCCTAGAAAAGTAGGCTTAGCTTGGCCTACTTTTTGCGTTCTAGACAAAAATGATGTGTATTTTTATATTATATATCATTTTTTGTAGATTTTTGTTATAATGATATTAACTTTAATGATATAGGTGGATAATATGACAAAAATACCTATCGAGATAAAAAGACAATTGGGTTATATAATTCATAAAACAAGGTTGTATTATTATGAAAAGGATAAGGGTAAAAATGAATCCAATCCTTATACTAAAGATAATTTCAGCAAGGATATCTGTCATTATCATACTTTGACGAAATTAGAAACAGATTATATAAATGATGATGAAATATATAATTTATTGTTGAATAAATTCGGTTATTCATTCACGGTGTTATATGAAGAACATATTGAAAATATGCAAATTATAAATAATTGTATATATAAAGTTTTTCAGGCAGTAGAATATATCGACGATAATCTTTATAATAATATTAAGAAAAAAATTAACAATCTTAATTTTGCAAATGATTGTATTGCAATGCTACATGTAAATTTAATTGAACTAATGTATAAGTTTCAGTTACTCCAAAAGTTTGATGAAGAGGAAATCATTAAATTAGAATATTACAGTGATTTATATGAGGGACTCAATAAAGGGTTATACAATAATATTATCGGAATCTATTATTTAAATAAAATCGAAATAGATAAAGCAGAAAAGTACTTCTATGAAGCAAAAGCGATTTATGAAATATTTAATCTTAGTAAAGGTATAATAAATACTTTTATCATTGCCATATATTTATTAAAAAATGATTATTTAAATATGATAAATCTGTGTTTTGAAATGGAAAAATACTATATTAAATCAAATAACAATAAAAGGCTTTTTCATGTATATAATTATTTATCAGATTATTATTTAATCATTAATTCCCGTAATCAAGCAATGGATTATCATAAGAAAAGAATATCCATACTAAAGAATGAACCTTCATTGGAACGTTTTCGATTTGTAACCGAATATAATATGGGAATATATTTATTGGAAAATTATGAGTTTGATGAAGCTATGAAAAGCTTACATAGCGCATTAAAACACTGCAGCATACCTCAAAATAAACTGAAAATTGTCAATGTGTTATTGTTTTTATACACTAAGAACAAAAAGGCAGATAATAAAACACTGCATTTAATCGATGATAACGAAAAGCATTTGGATGACGCATTTGAAATAGATCGGGTTATTTTTAAATATTTTAAATTAAAATCAGAAAAAAATCCATATTACCGCAAATATGCGATCAAAAAGGTAGTACCATTACTCAAATCAATACCGTCAAGAATCGACTACCTTTTATTGCTTTATCAAGATTTATATGATTAGAGGAAAGAGTATGGAGATAAAAAATTATACTTTATCAGTTCCGATAAAAAAACAGTTGGGTAAAATAATCAAAATCTTAAGAAAACAAAAATACGAAGAATTTAAGAGAGACAATTTAATAGAAACTAATCCCTATACAAAAGAGAACTTTTGTGAGGATAATAAGATTTGCCATTATCATACTTTGACAAAACTAGAAGAGGATTATATCAGGGATGACAGAATTTATCATTTATTTCTTAATAAATTAGGTATTAGTTTTCAAGTGAAAAATGAAGTTCACGGAGAAAATATGATGTTTTTGACTTCTTTATGTTGGAAAGTACTGGATAAGATTGAGTTCTGTGATGATGATATAAATACTTTTTATCAAGAATTGTCCTCGGTATCCTTCATTAACGATTGCATTTCCACATATTATTTGAACTTACTTAAGTTTTCCATTAAGATATATCTAAATAATAAAATTGAACTTAAGGAACTTAAAATTAATGAAGCCTTATTACCGATGTATAGAGGTATATTTAAAGGTTTGGCATATCATGCCGTTGGATTAGGCTTTTATTTACTTGAAGATTATTTGAATGCCGAAAAATACAGTAAAGAAGCTATTGAATCATATAAACCTTACAAGGTAAGCATAGGATTGAGTTATACCACATTAATAGACACTTACATAAAGAATAATAATTATTATGAAGCGATTCAATTATGTAATGTTTTGGAAGAATATTATATTAAAACAAATAATAAAAAACGATTAATGTCGATATATAATTATTTGGTGGATTATTACCTATTAATAAACTCCTTGGATTACGCGAAAAGATATTATGATAAGGCTATTAATTTGGTTAATAACGACAGGTCTAAATATATATGTCTGCTTCACTACAATTGGGGACGGCATGAAATGTCCATATATCAGTATGAAGAAGCGTTAAATTATTTTGTCAGGGCTTATAATATTTGTGATGACAAAGAAAAAAAATTAATGGTCATAAATCTTATTTTAATGTGTATGAGCATCTTAAAAAAAGATACGGATATTAATGAATATCTAATAAAAGGTCAGGAGTGCTATCATAATGCAAATAATTTGGATAGGCTCATATTTGATTATTTTATGGCGAAGGATAAAAAAGCCAACTATGAAATACTTGCACAAAAGGAAATAATACCAATGTTAAAGAAAATGAGTAATTATAAGCCGATATTATTGTTCTTTTATGAAGATTTGCATAAAATCTCTTAAAAATGAAGTGAATAAAAAACCATTTTTTTGACACGAAAAATATAAAAAAATTCGCTTTTTGTCTTAAATTGAGGGGGTTACCTATACTTTTTATAAGATATGTTAATTTAGCCCGATATTGTAGTATAATAGTAGCGGGTTGTAGGTTGTGGTATTAGATATTAGTATTTTCTCAAAACAATAGGGGTTGTTAAGGGTTGTTTTCGAAAAAGGATGTTTCACTTGGCTGAGCATCCTTTTTTCGTTATCATATTTTCTGTAATCTGTGCTATAATATTGTAAAAGGTGATAAGGAGACAAGTAATTTATGGAATTATATAACTTATTTGAACTTAGTATCTATTTAATTTTATTACTCGTTATTTATAAAGTAGTTACCGCTATTGATATATCAAAGATCTTTTTAAAGGGTCATGTTACCGAAATCAAAATATTTTATCTAGTAATCATAATAGTACTTACTAAAGTAACGGGTGATTTTATTGTCATGGTTATGGAGTACTTAAGAAAATTACTAGGCATAGGTTAAGAAAAAAATTACATAATTTGCTAAATATTTGAATAATTGGAAATTCACTGTTAATACTAAAAACGAGGTGAGAACAGTGAAAAACAAAATCGTAGATGTTGTTTTTAAAAAATTCCAATCATATTCATTTATCATCTTTTTAGCACTCATATTAGTTGCCTTCTTTATATTAGCGCAAATAAACAGAAAGGATAACAAGACAAAACCGGTAGATAAAACACAACAAACTACTGAGCCAATTAATCAAAATAATAATTCCGCCGAAAATGAACTGTTTAAATTACCGCTTGATGTGGAAAGTCCACGAATTGCTCGTAATTATTACGATGTTGACGCCAGTTTAGAAGATCAACTTAACGCGATAATTCAGGTGGATAATACATTCTATACAAATAACGGTGTACATTATACAATCGATGGTGAGACAGAATTTGATGTTTTGGCTTCTTTATCAGGAACAGTAACGAAAGTTACACAGGATGCACTATTTGGTCATCTGGTAGAAATTGAACATTTATATGGCATTAAAACAGTATACTACAGTTTAGGTAGCGTTGATGTGGCTGTAGGGGATAAAGTTAAACAAGGTGATGTAATAGGAGTAGCCGGAACAAATAATTTTGATGAAGAATCAGGAATTTATGTCCATTTTGAAGTGTTAAAAGGAAATGTTAATTTGAATCCTAATGAAATGATTGGAACAAAAATTAGTGATCATAAAAATGAATAAAAGACATAGAATAAGCCTTTAAATAAAATTTTAAAGGCTTTTTTTAATTCCCGTATATTTTAGGCATTAATTAAATATATTGAACTATAGATGATTATGGGAGAGATAATATGGATGAACAAATTCAAATCAGAGTATTAAGTGTTGCGGAAAGTATTTTAAGATCAAGGGGAACGGTTAGAAGCATCGCATTATTATTCGGAGTGTCAAAAAGTACGATACATAAGGATTTGACGGAAAGATTATTAGAGCTTGATACCGATTTATATGAGGAAGTACGTAAGTTATTGGAATACAATAAATCCGTTCGCCATTTACGTGGGGGTAATTCTACGAAATTGAAATACTTGTACAATCGACTTCACACATCGTGATATCTTTCAATTTATAACTTATATTATCACCTGTTAAGTCAATAATATCATTGATAAATAATTGAACCTCGTCTATATCAACCCGAAACGTATAATAAACCTTTTCCAAAAAAGTTTTATTAATGATGTCATATTTGTTAAGCTTATTATCAAATAAGCCGATTTGCGCATAGTTGAGTTCTATTTCAAGTAGCTGCATTTTCTTTTTTTGGATGATGCCTACTTTTTTTATCGTTTCATTTACTGCTTGTCCATATGCTCTTATTAGTCCGCCGGTTCCCAGTTTAATACCGCCAAAATAACGGGTTACCACACATACGGTATCTGTTAAGTTATGTTTGCGTAAAACTTCAAGCATCGGTATTCCGGCCGTACCACTTGGTTCACCGTCATCATTAGCCTTCTGATACAACTTATCCTCACCGATAATATAAGCTGAGCAGTTATGTGTCGCATTATAATGGGTTTTTTTAATCTTTTTAATAAATTCCAGAGCCTCGTTTTCTGTTTCCGCCCTATTTATAAAGCAGATGAATCGGGATTTATTGATAATTATTTCATGATTTCCGCTTTCTTTTATTGCTAGATACATATTATCACCTATGTATAATTATAGATTATTGCGGTATATTTTCAAGTATGTATTTTGCTATTCAAAGTAAAACTCATTATTACGAAAAAGTACTATACAAGTGTATCATTTATTGATAAAATGTAAATGAATAAATACTATTATATAAGATGAAGGTGGGTTAATATGACTGAAGAAAAGATTGCGATAGTAACTGATAGTTCGTCATCGCTGGATTATATCAAACACGATGAATATGATAACATATTTATGGTTAGGATGCCAATTTATTTTGGTGATGAAGAATTTATTGACGGGATTACTATTTCCGTAGAAGATTTTTATAACCGTTTGAGTAGTGAAGATATTATACCTTCAACTTCACAACCATCTCTAGGTGAAACGATAGAACTATATGAAAAATTAAAAAACGAGGGTTATACTGATATCATTCATTTTCCTATTTCCAAAGGACTTAGCGGAGTTTATCAATCATTATTTAGTATTCGTGATATCGTACCCGGTATCAATATACATATAGTGGATACCCGATCAACAGCCGTTATTTTAGGATTTACGGTGTTGGAAGCAGCCAGATTGGTCAAAGAAAATAAGAGTGTTAAAGAAGTTCTGGAATATAGTGAATATCTATCTACTCATTTTAAACCATATTTTATGGTTGATGATTTACGATATTTGATTAAAAACGGTAGATTATCCAATGCCGCCGGTTTTATCGGCAGTATTTTAAAAATTAAACCCATTTTGACATTTAATGAAATTGGGGAAATAATCGGCATTGAAAAAATCCGCACAACAAAAAAGGCCTTGACTCATATAATTGAAAAGGTAATTGAAGAAACAAAGGGCTGTAAAAAAGTGAAATTTTTTATGGCTTATGGTCATGATCAGGAATTGATTAAGGAGTTTAAAACATTAGTCGCAGAGGTTATCGATTTAGACCAAATTATCGAAAGTATTCTACCATCTGTTATAGGAGCTCATATCGGCTGTGGAATGGTAGCTTTGGGTTATTTCGTCTTGGAAAAATAAATTAAAGGGGAAAGAATAAATGGATCAAAAAATTGCGATACTGACAGATACAACGTCTTCAGTACAATACGCCAATCACTCGTATGAAAATATTTTTGTTATTCCGCATACGGTTATTTTTAATAAAAAAGAATACCTTGACGGTGTGGATATGACAAATGAGGAATTTTTCAGACGAATAGTTGAAGAGGATGTAATTCCGTCAACTTCACAACCATCATTAGGACAAACGTTGGAAATTTGTGAAAAAATCAAGGCTCTTGGCTATACGGACATCATTTATTTACCGATATCAAAGGGGATAAGCAGCACATATAATTCGATAATGGGTTCTTTGGATATGATTACGGGTATTAATTTTGTCGTAATAGATACAAAAGCAACCGCAGTGCACCTGGCTTATATGGTTTTAGAGGCTGCCAGATTGACGCAGGAAAATAAAAAGGTTACGGAAATTGTCAATTATGTGGAGTATTTACGTGATCATTTGAAGATCTACTTTATGGTTGACGATTTAAAATACCTTATTAAAAATGGCAGACTTTCAAATGCGGCAGGCTTTTTAGGCAAAATGCTTAAAATTAAACCAATCTTGGAATTTGATTGGGAAGGTCGGATAATCGGAACGGAAAAAATCAGAACGACCAAAAAAACAATGGAGACAATCGTCAATCACGTTATTGAAGCGACGAAAAATTGTAAGAAGGTGCAATATACCGTTTGTCATGGTTTTGATATGGAATTATTGGACAAATTTAAAGAGGAATTAATTCGTCTTGCACCGCTGGAAGATTTCTTGATTTTACCGCTTCCCGCAGTGATAGGTGCTCATGTCGGTAATGGTGTTGTATCCTTAGGATATTTTATTTTGGAAGAATAGCTTTATTTAATCTACTACGAATGTGGTAGATTTTTTTATTTTATGTCGTATAAATAATTGGTGATATTGTGTTAGTAGAATTTACCAAAGATGTCGAAAGTAAGATTATTTCCGTGGAAAAGATAAAAAATCGTTATTATTGTAGAAGATGTGGTAATAGTGATCAAGGATTGTTTTTTACGGATCAATTAGGCGTTTATTGTCGAAATTGCTTGATTTTTGGCAAGAGTTCAACATACCGTAAAATTTGGCGAAAACCGATAACTGTTGAATATCATGACAATTATTGTCTAAATCATGTCATTTTTTTATCGGAAATGCAGAAAACAGCTTCTAATCGATGTGTCGATCATTTTAAAGCCAAGAAAAACTTGTTGATTTATGCGGTATGTGGTGCCGGTAAAACGGAAATTGTCTATGAAGTGATTTTGCAGGCGCTAAATGAGGGGAAAATTGTCTGTTTTGCCACTCCGAGAAAGGATGTGGTTTTAGAGTTGGTTCCGCGGTTCAAAAGGGATTTTTATCAGGTTAAAATCGTCGCTTTATATGGAAATTCCCCCGATAAAGGAAAAATTGGTAATTTATACGTCAGTACTACTCATCAACTGATCAATTTCTACCATTTTTTTGATTTGATCATCCTTGATGAAGTAGATGCTTTTCCTTATGATAATAATAAAATGCTGGAAGGGTTTGTATTAAAAGCTAAAAAAGTTGACGCGCCGATTATATTTTTGACCGCCACTCCGACTAAAAAAATAAAGTATTTGCTTAAGAAAAAACTGTTGGACTATTTTGTGATACCCTCCCGTTATCATCGTTATCCGATACCCATACCCAAAGTTGTGTTGACCCATAAAACATTAAGTAAACTTAATAACAATAATTGTCCGAAAAAAATATTAGTCTGGCTTAAAAGTAAGAAAGCCTCTGGAAAGCAGGTATTTATCTTTGTACCCAACATTAATACGGGAAAAAAACTGGAATACATATTAAAAGACACACTGTACTGTCAGTTTGTTCATGCGGAAATGAATGAAAGAAAAGAGATTATTAATCGTTTTAGAGAGAATAAATTACAGTTTATCATCACGACGACGATATTAGAAAGGGGGGTAACAGTACCTAATGTGGATGTCTGTATCATAGGATGTGATGAGGATATATTCGATGATCGAGCGATTGTGCAGATTGTAGGCAGAGCCGGTCGCCACAGGAATTATCCTACCAGTGATATTGTCCTGTTCACTGATTATTATACAAAAAGTATAAAAAGGGCGATAAGACAAATAAAGTATATGAATAAGGATGCGAGAAAAAAACATTTATTGAGGTAGTATATGGATTATTGTCTAATGTGTGGAAAGTACTTGAATGAATTAATCAATTATGCCAATCTTTTTAGGATAAATAACAATATCTTATGTAAAGATTGTATAAAACACTTTGAAAAGGTAAATAATGGTTGTGTAAGGTGTGGAAAGAAAACCGCGGAAGTAATCTGCGGTGATTGCGAGTATTGGGAAAAATGTCAGGAAACGAGGATGTTTACCATCAAAAATCATTCCCTGTTCTACTATAATGATTTCGCAAAAAAACTGATTCAAAAAATAAAATTTTTAGGTGATGCCAAACTACTTTTAATATTCAAAGAATGGATTAGATATTATATTAAACATAATAATTTGATCGATTATTATTTAGTACCGGTTCCCCTTCATGAAGAACGTTTATCTGAAAGAGGGTTCAATCAAAGCTTATTTATCGCAAGGATGATTAACCTTCCTATTTTAGATATTATATTTAAGTTAAATAACGACAGACAAAGTAAGAAGAAAAAAGCCGAGAGAATGATGTTCGACAATCAATATCAATTACGAGATAATATTGATGTCAGTAATAAAAAAGTGATGATAGTCGATGATATATATACCACCGGCGCAACAATCCACAAAATAGGAAGACTTTTATATGACAATAATATTAAAGAAATGATCAGTTTCACCGTATTTCGAAGTTAAAATGTAAAATGTCGAAACTTTTATGTTAAAAAACTTTGAAATTTATGTTATTATGTATTAATATATATATAAAGTAAGATTTTGGAGGTAGTGTTGTATGAGTAATTCAAATGTTACCAGGGGAAAAGTCAAATGGTTCAACAATGAAAAAGGTTATGGATTTATTCAGATGGAAGATCAATTAGAAGACATCTTCGTTCATTATTCTGCGATAGTCGCTAAAGGTTATAAAACACTGGAAGAAGGTCAAGCCGTTGAGTTTGAACTTGTTCAGGGAGATAAAGGGTTACAAGCAACAAATGTCGTAAAAATATAAAAAATAAGTAAAATTGTTCTTAAAATGCTCAACTTATGCTAAAATAGAAATATATAGAAGTAAAGGAGTTGTTGAGTATGAAAGTTCATTTTCGTGGGAAAAATGGTTTTGAATTTACAGATGCAATTGAAAACTACATCACTGAGAAACTTAAAAGAATTAGTAACTATTTTAATAAACCGGAGAATTTAGAGGCCAGAATCGTTTGTAGTGTACTTCGAGAAGTTCAAACAGTGGAAATCACAATTCCAACAAAGCATACAATTTTACGTGCGGAAGTAAGTCAGGATGATTTGTACGCGGCAATTGATCTAGCAATTGACAAATTAGAAACACAAATCAGAAAACACAAAGATAAAATCAATTCATTATATCGTCAAAGAGATGGTGTAGCTGAGTTTTTTAAATCAAATGACGAACTAGATATAAACGGACTGCAAGCTGAAATAGTCGGAAAGAGTTTAGTAAAAAATAAAAAAGTAGAATTAAGACCAATGACTGCTGAAGAAGCAGCTATGCATATGGAACTGGTAGATCATGACTTCTATGTATTCCTAGATAAGGAAACAGAAAAAGTATCTATTATTTATAAACGTCAAAAAGACGATAATTATGCGGTTATCCAAACAGAATAATTTAAGGTGCCTACATTACGTAGGCATTTTAAATTTAATTTTTAAATAGGGTTAGGCAGGTGAAATTATGCGAATTTTGCATACCGGTGATTGGCATATTGGAAAAGTTGTGAATGATTATTCCTTATTGGATGATCAAAAATATATCTTTAAACAATTTTTTGATATATTAGAAGAACAGAAACCTGACGTGATTATTATTGCCGGTGATATATATGACCGATCAATTCCTCCAAAGGAGGCTGTTGAGTTACTGGATGAAGTATTAACCAAAATCGTAATTGATTATCATATTCCAATGTTAATTGTGACCGGTAATCACGATAGTCAGGAACGCCTTAGCTTTGGCAATAAGTTATTAAGAAACAATCAGTTATATATTGAGGGATTGATAACTGAGGATCTAAAAAAGGTTACTTTAAAGGATGAAATAGGTCCGGTTAATTTTTATTTATTACCATATGCTCATCCGGTCTTAATCAAAAATATCTTTAACGAGACGGTCAATAATCATCAGGAAGCCTTTAAGGTATTAATTAATCGGATAATGGAAAGGATTAATTTGTCAGAACGTAATATTTTAATCACCCATAATTATGTTGTCTCCGATGTCAATAGTATTTTATCCTCCGAAAGCGAACGCAGCTTATCAATCGGAGGAACCGAGTATGTTGACGCATCCTTAATTGAGGATTTTGATTATGTCGCCTTAGGCCATTTGCATCAATATCAGTTAATAAAAGGTGAAAAAATCTGTTATAGTGGGTCGTTGTTAAAATATTCCTTTTCGGAAGCAAACCGAAGCAAGGGAGTCGTGATGATTGATTTGCAGGAAAAAGGTCATTTAAAACATCAGTTTATCAAGCTAAATCCGCTAAAGGATATGGTTGTGATAGAGGGTAAACTGAATGAATTAACAAGCCCGCACTTTTATGGAAAAATCAAGCAGGATGATTATATTTGTGCGAAGTTGACCGATACGACGGATTTATATGATCCTTTATCAGCACTTAGGGCAATTTATCCAAATATTATGCAAATTCAAAGAAATAATCTGATTACTAATTTGAATAGCCCTACCAAGGCTTCGGGGAACTTTAAAATTAAGAGTAAATTAGCTCTTTTTACCGAGTTTTATGAAAACATTGTCGGTCAAAATCTTGATGATCATAAAATTAACGTGCTTACCTCCGTTATTAATGAGGTGAATATATGCGATTAATTGAATTGACCCTATCGGCATTTGGTCCATATAAAGTAAAACAAACAATTAATTTTACAGAGATTAATGACCGTAAATTGTTTTTAATAACGGGTCCGACAGGTGCGGGAAAGACCTCGATATTTGATGCGATTAGTTTTGCCCTCTTTGGCTCATCAAATGGCAGTAATCGGGACGGGGACTCACTTCGTAGTGATTTTGCCTCCCTCGATGATGAAACATATGTCAGTCTCACTTTTGAAATTAAAGGGAATATTTATAAAGTATGGCGGAGTCCCAAACAAGAAAAAAGAAGAGCCAAAGGCATGGGAACAACTTTAAAGCAGGCTGAGGCGGTGCTAGAAGTTAGAAATGGAAAAACTTATACAGGTTGTAACGAGGTGACAAATCAGATTCAGGAGATTTTGGGTATTAATTATCCACAGTTCAAACAAATTGTCATGTTACCGCAGGGAGAATTCCGCAAATTACTGGAAGCTGAAAGTAAGGACCGTGAGGTTATTTTTCGGAAAATTTTTAAGACCGAAGCCTATCAGAATATTCAGGAGACATTAAAAACAAAAGCAGGTCTTTTAGCCAATGAAATTGGTGAAGGTTATAATTTACTAGACAATAACCTATTACATATTAATTGTGATGAAACAAGCGAGTTAGCTGATTTGCTTAAAGCAGGCAATAAAAACTATGAGTTAATTATCAGTTTAATCGAAGAAAAAAATAAAAATGATGAACTAAGTTTGGAAAAAATAAAATTACTTATTGAAAATAAAGAAAAAGATATTTTCCACTTAACACAAGAATGCGAAAAAGCCCAAAATATCAATATGAAGTTTGCTAAATTTAACGAGTTAAAGAATAAACAGGAAGAATTACTTAACGTTAAAGAAAATATTGAATTAATGGAAATTAAATTAAAAAAAGCAAACTTCGCCTTAGTTTTAAAACAAATTGAGGAGCAAATTAATCGAAATAAAATCTACCTAGATGAGATAAATAAAAGCATCGAAAATGATTGTAATTTAGAGAAAAACAGTCAGAATTTAATCGATGAGCTTAATAATGAACTGTCAAAATTACAGGGTGATTATGATCATATCATTAAGCAAAATGAAAAATTAGGATTATTAAAGGATCAATTAGTTAAATATGATGCATATGAGGAAAAACAAAAAGAATTACAGATAATCGAGACTCAAATATCAGCCATGTTACAGGATATTAATAATAAAGAAAGTAAAATTACCGAACTTAAGCAACAATTAGAGAATTTACAGGAAAAGCTAAATTCTTATCAAAATCTTAATGAAAACCTTAAGGAATTAAAAAGCAGACAGGAAATGATGCAAAGTAAAGAGAAACAGGATAAGTTGATCCTATCAATCTTAGATGAACTTGTTAATTCGGAAGAAGAAAAGCGAAAACTCGATGAATTATATCTTATTAAGGATAATGAGTATAAAAAAAGCAAGTCTTTATACGAAGAAAAATTAGATAAATATCTATTAGGTCAGGCGGGAATTCTTGCCAGTAATTTAAAAGAAAACATGCCTTGTCCTGTTTGCGGTTCAAGCATTCATCCACATAAAGCCCAAATACCAAAGGATGTTCCGACTAATGAAGAGTTAGAAGTACTGAAAACGGATTTGTCAGTAAAGGAAACGGGAAAAAATGATGTTTATTCAAAGGTATATAGTCTGAAGATGGCAATTGATGATAAAAAAAATATCTATCGGCAGATGACGGAACAAGAATTTACTGATTTTAATCTGCATGATGAAATTAATAAAATGAGTAAAGCAATTGATGATGATAAGTCTGATTTAGAAAAGATAAAAGCTGATATAGAAAAATTGGAAAATGAATTAAAGATAAAAAATAAGTTCGAAGTAGATTTGCAGAATAAAACAAAGGAATTAAATGATGAGGAAATGTTATTGCTCGATATCAATAAGGCATATAGTGATTTAAACAATAAGTATCAGTTGGAAAAAGGCGGCATAAAACATTATCAGGATACTTTATTGAAAAGTTATCCGCATAAATCCGAGCTGATTTTCGAAATAAAAAGCTTGGAAGAAGCTATCGATTCAATCAAGAATCAATATCAGGGTATTAAGCAAAGACTGGATGAAGAAAAGAATAACTTGTTAATATTACAAACTAATATAGGTAATCATAAGCAAAAGAAAGCTGAATGTATGAATGAGATCGAAACGGATTTACTTAATTATCAAAATAAGTTAAAAGAATTTGACTTTCGTGATGAAGAGGAGTATAAGGCAAGTTTATTTAATATTGCAGAGTTGGAAGAACTCAAAGTAAGGGTTAGAGAATATTATGACGAATTGAGTTTTGTGGATAAATCGCTTAAAGAATTGACCGTTGAATTGGAAGATTTGACTCCTATGGATATTAAATATATACAGGATAAACTGAATGAGGAAAAAGAAAAATGGGAAAATTTACGAAATGAAGAAAAAAACTATCATTTGGCTTTACAAAATAACCTTAAAATCTTCCGTGAAGCATCAATATTATATAATAAGATAAGAAACAGGATTAAGGAGTATGAAGTAATTAGTGATCTGGCCAAAGCAGCCAATGGGGATAATCCGCAAAAAATGACTTTTGAAAGATATGTTCTAGCCGCTTATTTTGATGAAATAATAGCTTATGCCAACATTCGTCTTGGTGAGATGTCAAGTAATCGCTATTATTTATGTCGTAAGGAGGAAAAAGGCAAAGGAAGAGCACAACAGGGTTTAGATTTGGAGGTTATCGATAATTATACGGGTAAGAATCGTCCGGTAAATACTTTATCGGGCGGAGAAGCCTTTATCGCATCCTTGGCATTAGCCTTAGGTTTAGCCGATGTGGTCCAGAGTTATTCCGGAGGAATTCAACTTGATACCATTTTTATCGATGAAGGATTTGGTTCCTTGGACCCGGAAAGCTTGGATCAGGCAATCAATACCCTGTTAAAAATCCAGGAAAAAGGAAGACTGGTTGGGATAATATCCCATGTTCAGGAACTTAAGGAAAGAATCGATGTTAAACTGGAAATTACTCCGAGTAAATCCGGAAGTACAGCTAAATTTATATATTAATCTAATAAGAAAAATTGTCGAAGAATGAGGAATTTTTATAAATTGCCTCATTTTTTGTCTCCTAGGAGACTAAAAACAATACTTTTTACAAATTTTATCCGAAAGCAACAGATTCTGATATAATAGACATTAACTAATCTTAAGGAGGCAATTATGGATATAAAACTGGCCACTATCTTAAATCAATTGAATTATTGGAAAAGTCCCGATGATGTTGTTTTGCAAGACGGAACCATTTTGATATGTCATCTTCCTGAAGTTGCACCTTTAGGTTATATGCATATTATTTATCCGCCATTATTGATGTCGGACATTGAAAAAATCGAAACATTACTTAAAACTAAGTTACCCGCGCAATTAGTTGAATTTTTACTTAATTTTAACGGGATGGATATCTTTAATTCGAAGTTATCGATTTTTGGTTTAAAAAAATATCGCGATTATAGTCACTTTAAACAATTATTTCAACCATATGATATTATAATCGAGAATTTAGGACAGAATTCTACGGATAAATATATTCAATTTGCTTCATATAAGGAAAGTTACAATATCTTTTTTAAGAAAAATGGTGATGAAAAGGTTTATGTATTGAAAAAGGATAATCGGGAATTGGTGTGTGAATATGCATCGGTTTATGAGTGGTTATTTCAGACGATTGAAATTTTATCACAGAATTTTAAAGAATCACAAACGCATAGGGCAAAAATAAAATCATTCATATCCTCGGGTTTATATAAAATAATGTTTTAAAAGAAAATGATTCCCTCATTTTCTTTTTAATTTCTTTAATCATAAAAATATCTTTTTAATTAACTTGTATAATGGCATAAAATAATGTTATTATATTAGTTGTAAGAGTATATCTATTTATAAATGTATCTTTAGCGCAGAAAAAGGAGTGAGATAATGGCTAGTATATTTAAAAAGATATTCGATTCAGGCTATAAAGAAATGAAAAGATTAGAAAAAATCGCTGATAAAATAGACGCCTTGAAAGATGACATGAAAAAACTAACGGACAGTGAGTTGCAAAATAAAACCCAGGAATTTAAGGAACGTTTAAATAATGGTGAGACTTTAGAAGATATTTTAGTCGAAGCTTTTGCGGTAGTAAGAGAAGCAGCGACACGTGTTTTACATATGACGCCGTTTTATGTACAAATATTAGGTGGACTGGTTATTCATTATGGTAATGTAGCCGAAATGAAAACCGGTGAAGGAAAAACCTTAACCTCAACTATGCCTGCCTATTTGAATGCCTTAACAGGTGAAGGGGTTCATATCGTCACGGTCAATGAATATTTGGCGGGTCGTGATGCCCGTGAGATGGGTGAGTTATTCAAATGGCTAGGGCTTACTGTGGGATTAAACCTGCATGAATCATCGAAAGAGGAAAAACGTGCTGCTTATAATTGCGATATTACTTATACCACAAATAATGAGTTAGGTTTCGATTATCTACGTGATAACATGGTTATCTATAAAAATGACATGGTATTAAGACCATTGAATTTTGCGATTATTGATGAGGTGGACTCCATTTTAATTGATGAAGCCAGAACACCGCTCATTATTTCCGGAGGTAAAAAGCGTAATGCAAATTTATATCGCCAAGCCGATTTATTTGTTAAAAGCTTAAGTCCGGAGGATTATGATCATGATATAAAAACAAGAAATGTTCAATTGACCGAATCGGGTATAGCTAAGGCGGAAAAAGGTTTTAATATACCTAATTTATTCGATGTTCAACATGCTATTCTTGTTCACCATATTAATAATGCCTTAAAAGCAAATATTGTTATGCAAAATAATATCGATTATGTCGTTCAAGATGGAGAAGTCATTATCGTTGATCCATTTACGGGACGGTTAATGCACGGACGTCAATGGAGTGAGGGCTTGCACCAGGCGGTTGAGGCAAAGGAATCCGTAAAAATAAAAGAAGAGACGGCAACATTAGCGACAATCACCTTCCAAAATTTCTTCAGAATGTATAAGAAATTAGCGGGGATGACGGGTACAGCTAAAACGGAAGAAGAAGAATTTATAAACATTTATAATATGTATGTGGTTGAAATTCCGACAAATGAACCTGTAATCAGGGTGGATGCCAATGATTTGATTTTTGCGACAATCGATGCCAAATTTAAGGCATTAACTCAGGAAGTAGTTGACAGACACAACAAAGGGCAGCCTATATTAATTGGTACGGTGGCCGTGGAGACTTCCGAATTAATTTCGGAATACCTTAAACGCAAAGGAATTAAACACAATGTTTTAAACGCGAAGAATCATGAACGTGAAGCAGAAATCATTGCTCAAGCCGGGCAAAAGGGCGCTGTTACGATTGCGACAAACATGGCCGGTAGGGGAACTGATATAAAATTAGGTGAAGGTGTTGTGGAATTAGGGGGGCTTGCCGTCATAGGTACGGAACGACATGAGTCTAGACGTATTGATAACCAGTTACGTGGACGTTCCGGTCGTCAAGGAGACCCTGGTTATTCAAGATTTTATCTATCCTTACAGGATGATTTGTTACGTCGCTTTGGTTCGGAAAGACTTCAAGGATTGCTCGGTCGTTTAGGATTAAAAGGAGACCAGGCTATTGAACATAAATTAATCAGTCGTTCGGTGGAATCTGCACAAAAACGCGTTGAGGGGAATAACTTTGATAGCCGTAAAACATTGCTTCAATATGATGAAGTAATCGGTCAGCAAAGAGAAATCATCTATGACCAACGTTATCAGGTTTTAACTTTGGATGATATCAAACCGATTGTTGAAAATATGTTCCATCAGGCGGTAGAGAACATTGTACTGCGCTACCTGTTAAATGAAAATGATGATAAGACAAGAAGAGACTCTTTAGGTAAATTGGTAAGCTATTTCAATAATAATATTTTCGGACCGAATGCAATTAAGATAAACGATATTGAAAAATTAAACAATGAGAAAATTATTGAATTCTTTGAACAAAAAGCCTTGGGAATTTTAAATGAGAAGGAAAATATCTTTCCGCCTGAAGTGTTTAAGGAATTCTTGAAAGTAATTGTTTTGAGAATAATAGATATGAAGTGGATGGATCATATTGATATCATGGATGGCTTGCGTCAAAGTATTGGCCTGGTAGCTTATGGTCAAGGTAATCCTTTACTGGAATATCAACAGGAAGGCTATGAATTATTTACCAACATGATTGCATCAATAAATGAAGATGTATTAAAATATATAATAAGAGCTCAAGTTCAAGATAATTTACAACGTGAAGAAGTGGCTAAACCGATTGCTGCAAGATCGGGAAAAGAAGATGATAGTGTTAAAAAACAGCCGGTCAGAAAGCAAAAGGTTGGCAGGAATGATCCATGTCCATGCGGAAGTGGTAAGAAATATAAACAATGTTGTGGAGCATAATAAAATGACCCTTGAATACAAGGGTCAATTTAATTAAAAAAGGCAGGAATATTATGGATTTAACAGAAATTAAACAGGTATTTAAAGAGATAAAAGAGAATTTAAAAGATTTAAATAGTTATATTGATGTGGATGAAGTCAATAAAGAAATTGAAAATTTAACCAATATTATGACGGGAGCTGATTTTTGGAGTAATCAAAGAGAAGCAAAAAAGATAATTGACAAATGTAATGATTTAAAATATAAGCTGAATAAACTCGATGAAATTAAAAGAAAATTCGAAGATATCGAGGTGGGAATTGACTTAATTGAGGATACCGAGGATGAAACACTTACTAAGGAAACAGCAGCCTTAGTCAAAGAATTAAATAATGAGATTAATCAGTTTGAAATAGAACTATTGCTTGCCAATGTCTACGATCAAAATAATGCGATTATGGAAATTCATCCTGGAGCGGGAGGAACCGAAAGTCAGGATTGGGCGGAGATGCTCCTAAGAATGTACACTCATTATGCCGAGGATAAGAATTTTAAAGTGGAAATTTTAGACTATTTACCTGGTGAAGAAGCGGGAATTAAAAGTGTGACACTTCTAATTAAAGGTAAAAACGCATATGGTTATTTGAAGGCAGAAAAAGGTGTCCATCGTTTAGTAAGAATCTCACCATTTGATGCTTCGGGAAGAAGGCATACCTCCTTCGTATCGGTTGATGTAATTCCTGAACTTGATGAAGATATTGAAGTGGAAATAAAGGAAGAGGATTTAAAAATCGATACTTATCGCTCCAGTGGTGCCGGTGGACAGCATGTTAATACTACTGATTCGGCCATTCGCATCACTCATCTTCCCACAGGAATAGTTGTTACCTGTCAAAATGAACGAAGTCAGATATCAAATCGCGAAAAGGCGATGCAGGTTTTAAAAACAAAGCTATATCAGCTGGAATTGGAAAAGCAACAGGAAGAATTAGCTAGTTTACGTGGAGAACATAAGGAAATCGGTTGGGGCAGTCAAATCCGTTCATATGTTTTTCATCCATACTCACTGGTAAAAGATCATCGAACAAATGCCGAGATGGGTAATATTCAAGCGGTTATGGATGGTAATCTTGATTTATTTATATATGAATATTTAAAATATAATATTAAAAAATAAGGTGTGTGTATGAATAAAAAAACTAACATCACTATCAGTTGTTTTTTAGTCATCATAGGTATCATTATTGGTGTGTTAGGAGTCACGCTATCGGAGATAATTTTTGACTACCCTGTGAAAAATACGACAAGTACCGATGATCAAACGGAAACAATCTTGGATTATCTTTCGGAATTAATAAAAAACAAGGCATATTATTATCAAAATGATGATAAATTACTTGATGGAGCTTTATTTGGCATAATTAGTTCGCTGGGTGATCCTTACTCACAATATCTTTCCGAAGATGATTATGCTGATTTTAATAACCGTTTACATGAAAAACTGTATGGCATAGGTGTCGGAATTGTTGAAAACGGTAGTTATCCCTTAATATACCATGTGTATGATAATTCACCGGCAAAAGAATCAGGTTTAAGAAAAGGAGATACAATTATTACTGTTGACGGTGTTGACATTAAAAATAAGACCTTGACAGAAATCAGCAAATTAATTAAGGGAACCGAAGGTACGAAAAGGAAGATTGGTATAATTGGTGATAATCTAAACGATATTAAGGAAATTGAGATAGAGGTTGGTTTAGTAAATGTTCCTACCGTTTCCTATGAGTATCTTACGACAAATAATCACAAAATTGGCTATGTTAAAATAAATTCTTTTATGCAATTTACCTATGAGGAATTGCAACTGGCGATGAATCGTTTAGAAGAAAAAAAGATTGATGAATTAATCATTGATGTTAGAAATAATCCGGGAGGATTATTAAATTGCGTTACGGATGTGTTGGATTATTTCTTAAATACGGATGAACCTTTTATGTATTCTAAAACAAATACCGATAAAGAGACAGCTTATTACATAAAGGAAAATAATCATCAGATTAATTATGATATCATTGTTCTAATAAATGAATTAAGTGCTTCGGCATCAGAAATTTTTGCCGCAAGCATGAATCAAATTGGTGGATATAATCTTATCGGTGAACAAACATTTGGAAAAGGGACGATGCAGGTAACATATCCGTTAAATTCCAAGGGGACGAAATATGCCAAATTAACGACGGAAATCTGGCTGACTCCTAATAAGGATTGGATACATGATATCGGTGTAGCTCCGACAATTGAGGTTGATCAGACAAATTATGACGGAATATCGTACATTGATTATTTTCAAGTACTCGAATATGATGTAGTTAATAATGAGGTTAAAGATTTACAAAATTTCCTTAATACTCAAGGCTATTTTTTAAGAACCGATGGATATTATGATTTAAATACTAAACAGGCAGTGACTGATTTTCAAACAATCAATGGTTTGACAGCCACGGGGGACGTAGATTATCAAACGGCTTATTTACTAAATATGAAAATCTTGAATTACCTAGAAAATAAACTGTATGATAATCAATTCCAAAAAGCATTGGAGTTAATTAATAATAATTAACTGTGGTAATATATTGTGTAAAAGAATATACTTTATTATAAGGGAGGTTTTTAAATTGGATTTTAATACAATAAAGAAAGAGGTAAAGGATGTATTAGTAGGTTACAGACTTACATTTTTTATGGTAATATTTGTGTACATAATTATTACAGGCGCATTATCTTATCTTTACATCGGATTTCTGCTTACGCCAATACTGATGGCCGGGTTATTCTTAGTATGTAAAGTATTAATAAAAGAGCGAAAAGTAGATTTTAATCTATTGTTTAACTACTTTAAGGATTTGAACCATGCGCTTAAAATATTCGGCGTATACTTCATCTATTTATTAATCGTGACAGCCGGATTAATCTTATTAATTGTACCGGGTATCATTTTTTCACTTCAATATTCACAGGCACTTTACATCATTTCGGAAAATCCGGAAATGGGTATTTGGGAAGCGATGGAAAAGAGTAAAAAGATGATGGATGGCCATAAATGGGAATATTTCGTGTTTCTGTTATCGTTTATCGGTCATTATTTATTGATAGCTATTACTTTCGGGCTTTACGGAATATATGCGCTACCTTATATACAGGCGTCAATCATAAATTATTATTTACACTTAAGTACCGAAGCTTAAAAATCAACTTTCACAGTTGATTTTTATTTTTTTGTTGAAAAACAAACTATTGTTCTATATAATATGGGTATAATGACTTATTATTAGGTGTATATTAAATAAGACCTAAAGTCGAGGTGATAAAATGCTGGATAAGAAATTTGAATTAGTATCAAAGTACCAACCTACGGGTGATCAACCCAAGGCAATTGATAAGCTGGTGGAAGGTATAAATAAACATAAAAGAGAACAGGTTTTACTTGGAGCAACCGGAACAGGTAAGACTTTTACGATATCAAATGTGATACAAAGAGTGAATAAACCGACTTTAGTTTTGGCTCATAATAAAACATTGGCGGGACAACTTTATTCAGAGTTTAAAGAGTTTTTTCCCAATAATGCCGTAGAGTATTTCGTCAGCTACTATGATTATTATCAACCTGAAGCTTATGTGCCATCAAGCGACACTTATATAGAAAAGGATGCAAGTATTAATGATGAAATAGATAAGTTACGTCATAGTGCCACAATGGCACTTTTTGAACGAAGGGATGTCATAATTGTTGCTTCTGTATCCTGCATATATGGTTTGGGTGACCCTGAAGAATATAAAAACATGGTTGTTTCGATAAGAGTCGGATTAGAAATAGAAAGAAATGAATTATTGAGTGAGCTCGTAAGAATTCAATATGAACGTAATGATTTGGATTTTCATCGGGGAACATTCCGAGTTAGAGGTGATGTTGTGGAAATCATTCCCGCATCGCATGAGGAAAATTGTATCCGGGTTGAATTTTTCGGTGATGAAATCGATAGAATACGTGAGGTTGATGTTCTCACGGGAGAAATAATAGGCGAAAGAAATCATGTCGCCATTTTCCCTGCCTCTCACTTTGTCACTAGTGAGGATAAGCTGCAGAAGGCTATTGAAACCATTAAAGAAGAATTAAATGACAGACTTAAAGAACTTAAAGAAAACAATTATTTGTTGGAAGCGCAGCGTCTTGAACAACGAACTAATTATGACTTAGAAATGTTGAAAGAGATGGGTTTCTGTTCAGGAATTGAAAACTATTCCCGGCATTTGACAGGTAGAAAACCCGGAGAAACTCCTTATACCTTATTGGATTTTTTCCCGGAAGACTGGCTGCTTGTGATAGATGAATCTCATGTGTCGATACCTCAAGTCAGGGGAATGTTTAACGGGGACCGTTCACGGAAAACGACGCTTGTGGAATATGGCTTCCGTTTGCCTTCGGCACTAGACAACAGACCGCTAAAGTTTGAAGAATTTGAAAAGAAAATCAATCAGGTCATATATGTATCCGCTACTCCCGGTGATTATGAATTGGAGCGGTGTGATGAAATAGTCGAACAAATAATCAGACCGACCGGGCTACTGGATCCGCTAGTTGAAGTGAGACCTACGGAAGGTCAGATTGACAATTTAATAGATGAAATTAAGAGTCGGGTTGATAGAAATGAAAGAGTATTGGTGACAACACTGACGATTAGAATGGCAGAGAAATTAACCGATTATTTTCAGGATGTAGGATTTAAGGTGGCTTACTTACATTCCGAGGTAAAGACATTGGAGAGAATCGAAATAATCAGGGATTTACGGATCGGTAAATATGATGTTTTAGTGGGTATCAACTTACTACGTGAGGGTTTGGATTTACCTGAGGTATCGCTTGTGGCGATTCTTGATGCCGACAAGGAAGGTTTTTTAAGAAGTCATCGCTCGTTAATTCAAACAATCGGTAGGGCTGCCCGTAACGTCAACGGGATGGTTATTATGTATGCGGATAAAATTACGGATTCCATACAATATGCGATTGATGAGACCAACAGAAGACGTAAAATTCAGGAAGAATATAATAAATTACATAATATAACGCCTAAAACAATTGAAAAGGATATTCGGGACATTATTAAAGCTACCCTTGAAAGTGAGGATAGCAATAAAGAAGCTAGACCTATAAAGAGTATGACCAAAGCGGAAAAGTTAGAGATGATTTCCCGATTAGAAAAAGATATGAAAAAAGCAGCCAGAGAATTGGATTTTGAAAAAGCGGCATCGCTTAGAGATATTATTTTTGAATTGAAGGTTGACTTATAATGTAAAAACGCTAATTTTGATTATTAGCGTTTTTCCTTTATAAACGATATTATTAATTTTATGATTATGGTAAAAATAATAACAGGAGGAACAAAAAATGAAAGCAATTACTTTTCAGGCCATGAAACATGTTTTAGTAAAGGAAGTAGAAACGCCATCAATAATAAAAGACGATGATATAATCATAAAAGTTACGTCAACCGCCATTTGTGGATCGGATTTACATTTATATAGAGGCATGATTCCCAAAGTCCCTAAGGATTTCATATTAGGACATGAGACGATGGGAATAGTTGAAGAAGCCGGCAAAGAAGTGGTAAATCTAAAAAAAGGTGATAGAGTAATCGTTCCTTTTCCAATATCATGCGGACATTGTTGGTATTGTGAGCATGATTTGTGGAGCCAATGTGATAATTCTAATGAGAATGGAGAAGTTGGTGCCATTTTTGGTTATGGTGAATTACTTGGTGGTTATAAGGGAGGACAGGCCGAATATTTACGAGTTCCGTACGCCAATGTCGGTCCGAAATTAGTGCCCGATGAATTAAGCGATGAGGAAGTATTATTTTTAACCGATATACTGCCTACATCCTATTGGGGTGTGGAGATTGCCAATGTTAAAAAAGGTGATACCGTTGCGGTATTGGGTTGTGGCCCCGTAGGACTACTTGCACAAAAATGGGCTTATTTCATGGGTGCCGAAAGGGTTATTGCCGTGGATAATGTTAAGTATCGCCTAGAGCATGCCAAAAAGCATAATAAAGTAGAGGTAATCAATTTTGATGAATATGATAACACCGGTGAAATAATAAAGGAATTAACTCATGGCGGAGCAGATTGCGTAATTGATTGCGTGGGGATGGATGGAAAAATGAGTATGCTCGAAAAGGTGGAAAGCTTATTGAAAATTCAGGGAGGTTCTAAATCGGCGATTGAAATGTCCGCACAGGCCGTGCGTAAAGGGGGTACCATCGCAATTGTCGGTGTTTATGGCGCCCGTTATAACAATTTTCCTTTAGGTGACTTTTTTTCCCGAAATATTACCCTGAAAATGGGACAATGTCCGGTTCATTCATATATAGATAGGATATTGGATATCATTAAAAAGAAAAGACTTGATCCCTCAGATATCATAACGCATATTTTACCTCTTGAAAAAGGAGAACATGCTTATAAAATATTTGACAAAAAGCTTGATCAGTGCATTAAGGTTATTTTAAAGCCACATATATGATATAATAAAAAAAAATACTAGTTGATGAGGTAAATATGAAAGAGAAGATGCGGAAGAAAAAGATCCTAATTATTTTTTTGATTTCCCTTTTAATGAGCCTTTTGCTGATTAATATCATTATTGTATCCATTAATCGTAAATATGTTCTTTTTACTATTATTTCAATGTTTTATTTGGTTACATTGGTATACTTAGTAAAAGTATTATTAACTGAAGTTACTGTGGAGGAAAATAACAAGTTCCATAAATTGGTTGAATTAATCAGCGATATAAGCGAAGACACGACTTTTGACGGTACTTTAAAGAACATGTACCATTCATTTCGCAATTATATTCCTTACTCCCATATCGGTATTGCTTTAATAAAAGATAACGGTAAAACGATTGAAGCATCATATGCCATATCGGATGTTAATTTACAAAATATAACCGCAAAACTGCATGGGATAAAGGTTAATATATATGATACAAGTTTGGCTTATATTATCGAAAAGGGAAAACCAAGAATTATCAATGATTTACATAGTAGTATCAAAAATCCCGACGCGCTTTACAATAAAATCATTTTAACGGCCGGAATTCAGTCATCAATTACTTATCCTTTAAAATTATATAATAAACCAGTCGGTGTTATTTTCTTTTCCAGTATTTATCGGAATATTTATACCGAGGAACATATCGGTTTCTTACAGACATTGTCAAATAGTATTGCGATAAGCTTAAATAAAAATTTGTTTATTGAAGAATTATTATATGCCCAAATACTGTCACTAGCTAAGTTGGCCGAGGCTAGGGATGAAGATACCGGAGAACATTTGGAAAGGATGAAAGAATACTCCGTAAAGCTATCGGAGTTACTGTATGAGGAACAGGTTTTTCCCGAGTTGACCATACAATTAATTAAGGATATTGAGAGGTTTAGTCCGTTGCATGATATAGGCAAGGTAGCTATTAGAGATAGCATATTATTAAAACCGGGTAAATTGACCGATATTGAATTTAAGGAAATGCAGGAGCATACGGTTTATGGAGCTGAGGTCCTGCAAAAGGCCGAGGATAATATGATTCAGAAAGCAAATAAAAGTATCTTTCGCGTAGGTATTGAGATCGCACTTAGTCATCACGAAAAATGGAATGGCAGTGGATATCCGTATCAAAAATCAGGGGATGGTATTCCTTTAAGTGCCAGAATAGTTGCGGTAGCCGATGTGTTTGATGCGTTGACCAGTAAAAGGCCGTATAAGAAAGCTTTTTCCGTTGATGAATCGCTAGAAATAATCGTTAATGGGAAAGGCACTCATTTTGATCCTCGCATTATAGATTGTTTCTTAAGGCATAAGGATGATTTTGTTAAAATTTATCATAAATTTCACAATAAAATAGATTCAGAATAAATGAATCTATTTTTTTTAATTATTTGTAACTTTTTATTGCTTATCAAACTAATGTTCTATATAATATTAATAGGACATACGAGGAGGGAAGTATATGTCAACAAAGAAAATTCTTGATGTAGTAAAGGTAGCTTTTCATGGAAATACCAATGATGACCGTACTCCGGAGGATTTTGCCTTTCCGGCTTGCATGACATCTTTGATGCAGTATTTAGGTGAGGATTATCCCATTGTTTCTATTGAAGCTCATAATCGTAAGTATACGGTACGAACCGGGAATTTAAATTTTATTACCGCTTCGGGGATGGCTTTTGGATTGCTTTGGCATAGAGAATATTCCATGAGCTCAATGGATTTGACCCAGGTAAATAATCATGATTTGACGATTAAATATGCGTATGACTGGGCGGGTTATGATTTTGCGATTTTTTATGCTGACAATAATTATGATCTGATTAAAGAAAAAATAGTTTCAGCGATTGATAAAGGTATACCGGTACTGGCTTTTGGTATTATCGGTCCACCGGAATGCTTAATAATCACAGGATATGATGATGATGGTGAAGTACTTATTGGATGGAGTCATTTTCAGGATTGGGAAGCCTGTGAAAAAGAAGCAAACGGGATGTTTAGAAAAGATAATTGGTTTGAAAACCTGTGGAAAATAGTCATCACCGGTCCAAAATGTGAACGTAAGATAAGTATCTATGATATTATTGAACGTGGCTTAAAGATAATGGAACAGACGGAATGTGATGGATATGTCGCAGGATTAGCCGCCTATGAAGAGTGGATTAAATTTCTGTTAGATCCGCAATTAAATAATATTGATGATGAAACTTTAAAAACAAGATATGAATTTCATCATAATTTAGTAGGCAATCATGCGGAGGCAAGGTGCTATGCGGGGGATTTTTTAAATAATATCAACGAAGAATTAAAAAGTGAAAATATTGCCATTATCGCTAGTTGTTTTAAAGATATTCATGATTTATGCTGGAAAGTATGGAAAGTACTGGATGAACAAGACGGAGTTGAATTATGGAAGAGTTTTAGAGATATGGAAAAGCGTAAAAAAATCGCTAAAATAATTGGTGAAATAAAGGCGTTGGATGAAAAGGCCATGAAATATATGCGATTAATGATGATGGAGGATAAAATATGATAGAATTACCTGAAGCCTTTGTCCTTGCCAAGCAATTAAATGAAACAATACATGGAAAAACGATTGAACATGTAATCGCCAATCAGTCACCTCATAAATTTGCCTGGTATCATAAAGACCCGCAAGGTTATCATAATCTCCTTTATGGTAAGAAGATTGGTCGGGCAAAGAGTATTGGCGGATTAATTGAAATAGAAGCTGAAGATATCAGAATTTTGTTAGGCGATGGTGTGAAAATCAAATTTCATGAAAAAGCGGAAAAAAGACCGCAGAAGCATCAGTTATTAATAGAATTTTCCGATTTCACAGCCTTGAGTTGCGTAATTCAAATGTATGGTGGCATTTGGTGTTATAAAAATGGTGAGTTTGATAATCCGTACTTCCTACTGGCTATGGAAAAACCCTCTCCATTAACACATGATTTTAATAGGGAGTATTTTGAAAAAATAATCTCTAATGCCAATCTCATAAATAAGAGTTTAAAAGCTTTACTTGCCACGGAACAACGTATTCCGGGATTAGGTAACGGAGTGCTGCAGGATATCCTATATAACGCGGGATTACATCCTAAGAAGAAGGTTAGTTCATTATCCGATAATGATAAAGAGCTCTTATTTACCTCCATTAAGGATACCTTAAAAGAAATGGTTGTAAAAGGGGGAAGGGATGTGGAAACCGATCTGTTTGGACATGACGGAGGTTATGTCACAAAATTAAGCAAAAAAACTGCCGGCACAAAATGCCAATGCGGAGGTATTATTAAAAAGGAAGCTTATATGGGTGGCAGTATTTATTACTGTGATACCTGCCAAAAATGATGATGATAGCAAAAAATACACTTTTTAATAAGTGTATTTTTTTTATGCATTTATTGTGATATTGAATTGAAAATTTCTTGGTTCAACTCCCCTTCAGATTTAGCTACTAGAGTAGCTACAACTGAAGTACCGGTAACATTAACGGCTGTACGTCCCATATCAATCAAACTGTCGACACCGGCAACCAAACCTATTGCTTCGATTGGAAGATTTAAACTTGTTAATACAACTGTCGTGGCTAGTGTGGCAATACCGGGTACCCCGGCGATTCCTATTGAAGCTATGGTAGTTGTTAAAACCAATATAAAATAATGCGTAATAGTTAACGGTGTATCGGTGTAGTTTGCGACAAAGATTGCTACCATTGCCGGGAATATTCCTCCGCAGGCATTCATTCCTATGTTAGCGCCTAAAGGAGCTACAAATCCGGCTATTTTTTCCGAGACCCCTACACGTTTTGTCAATGTATTTATTGTCACAGGCAGTGTAGCATAGCTGCTTTGGGTTGTAAAAGCAAATAGCTGCATCGGCGCAATATTTTTCACAAATTGAATCGGATTTAGTTTGGCAACGAAGAAGATAAGTCCTAATTGGACTATGATAAAATGAAGGATTAAGGCAAAGTAGACGACCAAAATATATACTCCCAGATCTTTTAACGTGTCCAAACCATTATCTACGACAACAATTATCATAATAGCATAAACACCATAAGGAATTAATTTAAGTGCCATTTTGGTGATTCTAAACATGATTGTCGATAATGAATTGATTAAATCCACAAAGGGTTTAACCTTTTGTTCATCTTTTCCGCTTTCAATTATTACCGCTATTGAAATAACAATGGCGGCAATAATTACCGGAATAACTAAGTTATCCGCCATGTTCTTAATAATATTGCTTGGAATCATATCTAATAAAACCTGGGATAATGGTGGAATCTTTTTTCCGTATACACCTTCACCAATAGTATTTTCCACATTTTTACCTATTTGAAAGATGTTGGCAATAATTATTCCGAGTGTTGTGGCAACAGCCGTAGTTCCCAATAGCCAAGCAAGGGATTTAACTCCGATTTTCTTAAGTTGTATTGTATCTTTAAGTGATGTAAAACTTCTGATAATTGATGTGAATACAAGAGGGATAACAATCGCACTGAAAATGGTTCTAAAGCCTAATTTATATGGTAACATTAAACTTTTAACAATTTCCTTATCAATTTTGAATAGATGAATGAGTATAAGTCCGGATATTACTCCCAGTCCTAATGCCGTAAGAGTTCTGATACTGAAGTTAAGTTGTTTTTTAGCGAGTATATATAAAACAGAAAACGCTATAATCATTAATAAATATACTAATATGGTTTCTGAATCAATGATGTTATAGACAAAATATTTAAATTCTTTCATGTAAATTACTCCTTTATAAAAATGATACAATCTAAATTATAATAGTTTATTAGATTATTCGCAATTAATATGATAATGGTGTTACCTAACATATAAAATAAAAACATCAAGGTTTATTTTATATATAAATTTATTCATATATTTTATCTAATAGAAAAAATATCATTTTTATTGTGACTGGTTATATAATATGTTATAGTTGTAAAGGATAATTACAAGGAGTCAGATATTATGGACAGTTTGAAAGTATTGTTTAAAATCGGATTTGGACCATCGAGCTCGCATACGATGGGACCACATAAGGCCGCATTAAGATTTAAGGAAAGAACGGAAAATTTACCGGTTGTAAAATATAAAGTGGAATTATATGGCAGCTTGGGCAGTACCGGTAGAGGACATTTGACGGACTGGATTCTCATGAAAACATTAGGTGAGAATAATACGGAGGTAATATTTAAACCCGAGGTTGTATATGATTATCATGCAAATGGGATGAAGTTTTTTGCCTATGATGAAAATGAACAGGAATTAGATTCATACCTTGTTTTTTCCGTTGGTGGCGGTGAAATTCGCGAGCTTAATGAAAGTCGTAAAAGCAGTAATCATATTTATGATTTAAATTCAATGGGTGAAATCCTTAAATGGTGTGAAACAAACAATAAAAAAATTCATGAATATGTCGAATCTGTTGAAGGAAAGGAAGTCTTTGATTATTTATATGAAGTATGGAACATCATGAAAAAGGCTGTGGAAGAGGGGTTGGAAAGAGAAGATATCATACCGGGAAGTTTGCATTTTAAAAGGAGAGCCAAAACCTTTTATAAAAGATATATGGAAAATAAAGATTTAACAACATTAATATTTGCCTGCAGTCAGGCTGTGAGTGAACAAAATGCTTCGGGTAATATCATTGTGACAGCTCCGACATGTGGAGCTAGCGGGGCATTACCGGGTTTATTATATAGTCTTCAGCTTTTTTACGGATTTTCGGATGAATTGATCATAAAGGCATTGGCTACCGGTGGAATAGTAGGTAATTTGATTAAAGAAAATGGTTCAATATCGGGTGCCGAAGCAGGATGTCAAGCTGAAATTGGTACGGCATGTGCCATGGCCGCGGGAGCATGTTGCTACTTAATGGGTGGAGATATCTATCAAATTGAGTATGCTTCAGAAATAGGTCTTGAGCATCATTTAGGGTTAACATGCGATCCGGTTGATGGATTGGTTCAAGTGCCATGTATCGAACGTAATCCGATTGCGGCCAGAAGGGCATTTGATGCTGCTCAGTACGCATTATTAACCGATGGCAAGCATATTATCACTCTTGATATGGCAATTTCAACGATGATGGAAACCGGAAAGGATATTAACAGTAAATATCGTGAAACATCAACCGGCGGACTGGCAAAACATAAAGTAAAGAAATAGATAATGGAAAGGTGTCTTTCCATTATCTATTTATATAATCATTTGTGGATGTTATAATATATGTATTAATGTTATTATGAGGGGAATAAAAATGAGTGAAAAAAGATGTCCATATTGTGGTGAAGAATTAGAGGAAGGATATGTGCAAAGCGCAAGACCCATTTTTTATGATAAAGAGGAAAGGTTTTTTTGGTTTTTTCCACGAAAAAAATCTATAAAACTGGCGGGTAGTTTATTTGAAGCAGCTGTTACTAAGGCGTGTGTATGTAAAAAATGTAAGGTAGTAATAATAAAATACGGTGAAGAAGAAGAGTTGTTATAAACAACATAAAATAATATTAATTAATATAAGTAGGTGTTTTGATTGAATACAATACCTGTGGAAAAAAACAAATTATATGATGTGCAAATAACCGGTATTACCCATGAGGGATTAGGTGTCGCTAAAATAGATAATTTTCCGATTTTTATCAAAAATTCATTGCCCGGGGAATCTATTTCTGTCAAACTAATAGCGATTAAGAAGAATTATGCGATAGGAAAAGTAATCGATATTTATAAGGAAAATGAATTTAGGGTTGAACCTCGGTGTCCTATTTATAAAGAATGCGGGGGATGCAATCTCCAGCATTTATCATATTTTGGTCAATTAAAGATTAAGACTGATTTAGTCAAAGAAACTTTAAAAAGAATAGGAAAGATAGATGTTGATGTTCATGATTGTATTGGAATGGAGAATAGTTGGAAGTATCGCAATAAGACACAGGTACCGTTTGGTTTAAATGATAATCAGGTTATTGCGGGATTCTATAAGGAAAATACTCATGATATCATTGATATGATGGAATGTCAGATACAGGATAAAACAACGGATGATATCATAAATTATATGAAAATAATATCAATGAAATATGATTTAACACCTTATAATGAAGAATATCATACGGGTAATTTACGTCATGTAATAGTAAGAAAAGGCTATGTTACAAATGAATATATGGTTACTCTTGTAACTAAGGAAAAGAAGATAAATAATAAAGAACTAATAATAAATGAGTTAATCACTAAATTTCCGATGATAAAATCAATCGTTCATAACATTAATCCGGATAAGACAAATACAATAATGGGAGAAAAGCAAGAAATACTTTACGGAGAAGAATATATTTATGATTATATCGGTGATGTTAAATTTGCGATATCATCACGTTCGTTTTATCAGATAAATCCGCTTCAAACAAAAAAACTATATGATAAGGTATTGGAATATGCTAATCTTTCGGGAAAGGAAATAATAATTGATGCCTATTGTGGAATAGGTACAATAGGATTATATTTATCCAAGAAAGCTAAAGCATTATACGGAGTAGAAATTGTCCCAGATGCAGTAAAGGATGCAAAACTAAATGCAAGATTAAATAATTTTACCAATGCACATTATGAAGTGGGTAAAGCTGAAGAAGTAATTAAAAAATGGCAGGAAGAAAATATTAATGCAGATTTAATAGTTGTCGATCCTCCAAGAAAGGGTTGCGATAAAAAACTATTAGATACCATCATTGAAATGAAAATACCAAGGATAATTTATGTTTCTTGCGATCCGGCAACCCTAGCCAGAGATTTAAACATATTAAGTGACAATAACTACAATATCTTGGAAGTACAGCCAGTGGATATGTTTCCACATACTATGCACGTTGAGTGCGTAGTATTGATGTGTGCGTCCAGCTAAGCTGGCAAATGCTAGCAGGTGAAAGTCCTGCAGTGGTAAAGGTAGGGCAGCCACTTAGTCAGTAACCAGCGTATGGTGTAATCT
>JAWLBU010000028.1:0-33790 GCA_041687555.1 Haloplasmataceae bacterium
AAAATATTACTCACTAATATAATAAATAAAAAAGCTTGAAAGTCCCAATTCATAAGGGGTTTCAAGCTTTTTATGTGTTTCAACTGTCAAATACAGGATATTAATTTTATCAGGTTGTAAGATAAGCGAAATGCTGAGAAAAGAAATGGTATATCGGAAAACCTTATCACTTGTTGATATAGCTCCCGAGTATGATGTGGGTGGTAATTCATTAAAAACATATACCTATAAAAAGGATAAGGGAATTTCATATGTTAATATTGAGCAATTTATCAAATTTGTAAGAGGTGGAATCATTAATCTGGAAGTTGAAAAGGAGGATACACTTAATTTATCGTACACTATTTCAGTTCCTGAAGAGTATATTGACATAATAGGATCGGAAAAATACACATATGAAATGACATTTAACGCTAATACAGATACAATATATTTCAATGATTTTGATCTATTGGCTAATTTAAATGTAGAACCGAAAACGGAATATATAAGTGATATTAAGCTTGTTGATTTTGAGGTACCAAAACAAAATAATGCACATGAAATTAATTTACACGATTATGGTTTAGATATTGTTTTGGAAAGAAACAGCTATTACATCCCTCTTTATCTCGCAAATCTGTTTTTCACCGGTTCGTATATGAATGTCTATGAAATGGATGATAAGATCTATTTAATTGATAATTCATCGGATTTATCAGAATTGACTGATGATTTTAAAAGTGAATCTAGTGTTCCAGAAAAAAATCTCAAAGCACATACTACTAAGTATTTAGCCCTTTATTTTGATCATTTTTATGGTCTTAAAGACTATCATGGTGTAGATAGTTATTCAGATGAATTAGAACAATACAATATTGATAAACAAGATACGGCCGATGAATTTTATGGGAAAATAGATGAATTTTTAATGAGAAGGGATGATCTACATACATCGTTAATTACTGCCGGGTATCGAAACAAAGATTATGTTAAATCATTCCAATATTTAAAAGATGAGAAAATGATTTCCTTTCTTAATTCATACACAAATAATGCCTGTTATAATAGAAGACATGAAATAAGCTATGATATATATGGTACCACAATGATTATTACAATAAATGCTTTTTCAGAAAGTACGAAGGATTCTATAACGTCCATCATGAAATCAGCTAAGAAATATGAAGATATCATTTTTGATTTGTCGTGTAATACCGGTGGAGCAGTTGGAGCAGTTTTAGAAGTATTGGTTTATTTAACAGATCAGCCAATTCCTGTATCTTATTTGAATCCTGTCACCGGTACAACACAAACCGAGTATTATCAATCTTCGACAAATAAATATCTCGCAAAGAATTATTACCTGTATACTTCTAAAGTCACCTATAGTGCCGCAAATTTATTTGCTTCGATATTTAGAGATATGAAATTAGGTAAGATATTGGGAGAAAGCAGTAATGGAGGTGCAGCTGCTATTACCTATACTGTTCTTCCAGATGGGGCTATTATTACTAATTCAAGTAATTTGGTATTTATTAATAGGAATAGTGAGGTTATTGAAGAGGGAATTGACGTTGATATAGAATCAAATCACTTCGATGGTTGGTGGAATAAGGTCAATCAATTCAAAAATGTTCTTAGAGCTCACTCTTCAATAAATTTTACCTATGATAATTTGTCAGATATTTTTCATTTCAATTTAAGTATAGAAGGAAATCTGGAAGAATTTGATTTTGAAGGGTTTACATTAACGATTAATGATTTTTATACTGGTAAACTTGTAAAAGAATATGTATTTAATGATTTTACGTTTGAGGATTCTATTGAGAAAACTCAAAATTCGGAGATCTTTGTGGTAAAACTTAGAGCTAAATATAAATATAAAGATACTTATTCCAATGAATTGATAAGTTTTGGTGAGATTGATAAGGATTTAGGTATAGTAGGTGATTATCATTATAGGGAAATAAATGTCGGTGAAAGTTTTCCGATTAATATTTTGAATTATAATGATATTGATGTTGTTAAGGTAAATATCACCAAAAAAGATGTATATACAATTAATAAAAGTCTTGGTTTTTCAGGTAGTATACTTATCTATGATGAAGCTTTTAACGTATTGGGATCTTTTCAAGAATTACTCCTTTCCGAAGGAATTTACTATATTGCGATCGATGGTTCTCCTGGTAACCATGAATTTACAATAAATAACTTAATAGATGACAATGAAGGAAATACAGTGATAAATCTAGTAAATGGTGAAAATCAAACCAGTGTCCTTTTAGATTATTATCCTGATGATGAAACGCTTGAATTTACCTTAAGTGAAGATAAAATAATCACATTAAGTTCTGGTAATCATTTTAAGTATCAAATATTTGATGCTGATGGAAATAAAATTGACCCGAATGTAAATGAGTACTATGGTTATTATGATAGTACTTTCCGGTTTCCAAAAGGCACATATTATATAAAAATATATCAAGGTAAGGGATTAATCAATATAAATGTGATTGTAATAGATGATGTAAGCGATTATACTGATGATTTTTCTAAAGTTGATGAGTTTGGAAAGTTAGTTTTTGATGAAAACCTGATAATATTAGATGACGAAAATGACTCAGATATTTATTATGTAGATATTATCGAAAAAGGACATTATGTATTTACAGGTGAGAATATTAAGATTTCTAAAATTGATGAAAATGGTAATAAATATTATTTACCGATGAAACAAGTGATTGAACTCGAAGAGGGAAGACATTTCTTTATCTTTTCCCACTATAATTATTCAAATATGAAAATAGTTAAGGTACAATTTACTCAGGTTATTGATGAAAGTGATGAAAATAATCATCTGGCTATAAACATTGGTGAGGAAATCAAAACAATAATCAGTAATCAATTAGATAAGGATTACTTTGATTTTACGATTAATGAAAGTGGAGTATATAAAATTGATTTTCAATCTGAAAATGTGGATGCCTCGTATAATATTTATCAGGGTAGTGCTCTCCTTTTAGGTTTTCAAAGACATTCAAATGAAATCTTCCTTTATAAAGGAAATTATACGATTATGCTTTATCAGACAGATGTAACTAAATTAAGAAATGCTGTATTTACAATTAGCAAGAGATGAGAATTAAATAAAGATTAGGAGTAGTAAATGAAAATAGTAAAATTATACAGTATCATCACCTATTATATTTTAGCTTCTGCCGCTATATATCAGCTAGAAGAAATAGAGACAGTTGATAAACACTTACCTTTTTGGATAATAATTGCGATACTAGAATTAATATATTTTATCACTTTGATTAAAAGATTAATTATTGATAACAATCTATCCTATTCAAGTATGTTAAGACAATTAAGTATCATTGTGATATCGATGTTTATTTTTGAGTATTCCGGCATTTATTTTTACATAATGATTGTGAGCACCATTCTATTATTTTATTTATTAAATGTCATACATCAAAAAGAATTTACATCAACAAGGATGAATGCTTATAATAACTTGAAAATCAGAAATAATATTTTACTTTCTGTCATATATATAGGATATGGAGTATTATGTTACGGTTTATATATTTTAAATAATCCTCAGTATATAACTTTAGTTAAAGAACCAATGAATCTGATTTATTATGCTTTTTATCCCTATGTCATCATTATTTTAGGATTATTTAATTTATCGTATGATGTTAATACCGATAAATATAACACTGACAGACGATATAAAGACAGGAATAAAAGGAGTATTATAAAACGGAATATCGGTATTAATTTAATCAGTATGGTGTTATTTTTAATTTAATAAATATTTAGGTGATGGTATGACAAAAAATATTAAAATGAAAATGGCGAGAATTGAAAAGGAATTATCTCAGGAAGATCTTGCTATTATAGTCGGTGTAACAAGGCAAACCATCGGGATGATTGAAAACGGCAGCTATAATCCGACCCTTAAGCTATGTGTGAAAATATGCAAAGCTTTAGATAAAACATTGAATGATTTATTTTGGTAAAAAACTCCCGTAGTTTTAATAACTACGGGAGTTTATTTGTTTATAGCTCTAAATAATTTCATAAACAGTACCCTGGTTAAAATCACCCACGTTCATGGAGCCGTTAGTACCTAAAAATAACGAAGTTTGACTTCTATTGGTACCCAGACTGACAAAATAAGGTGATTGTTCGGTAAAATTGTATTCTATGTCAATTATACTGAAATCATTTAGCATACAATCGGTTTTAGCTTTGGTATAAGCTAATACACCTTTAGCTTTAGATTGAGTTTCTTCTTTTCGGGCAATATCGGTGAATATTATGTTACCCGTTAAATCCGGAATCCTGTTACCTATATAAAACTGCACACCGGTAAGTGCCGTTCCGCTAAACTTATCTGGTCGAAAATCCTTATGATAATAACTGATTAACGGTTGCTGACGTACAATTGAAGTTTTTACGGCATCATTAAAATAAGCAATTGTTTTTTCAATTAAATTTTTATTCATCGAACAATCCTTGATAATGCATGTAGGCATGTCTCCTTCCCATCCTCGCCAGCCAAGGTTAACAAGACCTTCATGAGTGTTTGTTGGTGCCTGAATAAGCTCCGTTACCGGTATCGGTCGGTAATATCCGAATGAATAAATTGCCTCAACTAAGTCCTGTCCGACATTTCCCACATATTTAATAAACTGATTATAATTCCTTTGAAATGAAATGCCAGGTATATTTCGGACTCCTTTAGCCATAACTGATAGTGCTTCCTGAATATGCACGGGCAGTTCTATAAAACGGGTTACTAAAGGTGGATTAAGCATAAATGTGAACTTAGATAGATTAATTTCGATTATTTTACCCGCTATTTCCATATCATCCTGGCTCAGATTGAAAGGATCATAGCCCGATCCCCCGTCACCCGTTGTTAAAATCAGATTTCCCGTTTCCGGTGAAAAGTTTAAGCTATTGACACCGTTATGATTTAAAAATGGTCTTCTTAAATTAAGTAATGTCCGACGTTTTTGTACTTGACCATTTGTTAAAATCCATTCTTCCACCGTATCAACATGATCAAACCGAACTTCTCTATTAGTCCATTTTAAATTCAATGTGCTTTCATCACACGGATCAGGTAGAAATGATCCTGATAGGGCACCCGGACCCTGTGTTCCGGCTAATGAATAGTGAAGATAAAAAAGTCCGTTAAAATTAAACTCGGGATGAAATGCCAAACCCAATAATCCCCGCTCATCATATCTGTTTAGTTTAATTACCCGTGAACGAATATCTAAAAAAGTATTAATGACTCCATTTCTGATGATATATATCTCACCTAACTGTGTTGCGACAAACAAGCTTTCTGTTGAATCACCCGGTAGTATGGCAGTTTTCATGACTGTCGGAAGATTTATCCTGCTAATTATTGGTCTTAAACTAACCCTTACCTTTTTCAACCGTCCTTACCTCCTAACAAATTGTTTTCTCATCTAAGAATATGAATGTGAAAGTACTTTTATTATATAATTACCTAAATAATTCAAATGAGGTAGCTTATGCGATTTTTTTTAAAAATGCAAATAGTACTTTTCACATTAATGATGAAATAAACTACAGTAATATCGGTATTTCAACAGTTTATTATGAATATAAACTAGATGAGGAACATCCTATTTATAAATTAGGATTTTTTTGTTGATAATCATGGATTTTTCGTAGATGAAATATCCTTATTATACTTATTAATCAGATAATTTATGAATATATATTTATGAGATTAATTATTCTTGGAAGAGTGATTCTATGAATCAAATTAATATCTTCGACATTTTACCGGAAAGTTTTTTCAGCATCCTATCATCACCATATCAGGAAAAGTATGCGGATTGTTTGTTCATGATGTTTTTTTATATGAATACGAGAAATTCATTTGGTGCAAGTAAGGAAAATATCATTAATCTTTTGGCGGAATATTTAAAAGATTACCCTTTAGATTGCGAAGGTACACCACATAAACAGGCGCTCAGTGTCCTACGAAGACTAAAACAGTGCGGTTGGATCTTTGAAGAAGAACATGCCAATTATGAAATAGCGGTTAACTTTACCTATTATGCCATACCGATTTTAAAAACATTAAGTGAGTTAAAAAAACAGGATTTAGAATATAACGGGTATTTATATGTTATTTATACGCTTCTTAATAATATGGAGGAAGACTCATTAAGTGATATTATCGATCAGATAGCCTATAACACCATGACGTTAATCAATCGCTTAAAAACATTAAATGGCAATATCAAGAAGTATCTACAGGATTTAATTAATAAAAAAGAGCTAAATGATTTAAAAGCAATTGTCGAAAACTTATTTAATGACTATAAAAAAAATGTCGTTGATGATTATTATCACAGACTTAAAACTTTAGACAATATAAGTAAATATCGACCATATATTATCAGTAAGTTAAACGCCCTCATATTGGATGAGGAAACAATTAACCGTGTAAGCTTAAGGCTTATCGAAAGGAAAAAATTTACGGATATAAGTGATGCAAAAAAACATCTATATGATCAGCTTAATTTCGTGATTGATAGTTTTACCGATGTTGAAGATATAATTAAAGAAATCGATAGGAAAAATATGCGGTATATCCAGACATCGATTTCCAAAATCTTGTTTATTGTTAATAATACGCAGGATATTCAAGGAAAGATTAATAAGATAATCTATCATCTTGTTCATAAGAATAAACAGATTAAGGACGAATTATTCCGCCTATATCCCGTTAAAGTGTTAGAAACACAGTCTTTATACACGATGCCGCAAAGAATGAGTGAACCCGAGCTACAGCTCATCGATATCGAAAAACAATTAACGGATATGGAAAGACAAATAGCCTTACAGAGTTTTTTGGAAAACAATCGTTATAGTAAAAAGCATATAGAAGAATATGTAAAAAATCTGCTTAAGAATAATAATGTAGTTAAGGCTTCTAAATTGCCGCTAAATAACGATGATGATTATATTAAACTGGTATTAATATACCTGTATAGCGGTAGTGATGTGTGTTTTAAGGTGCAGAGGTTGGATAATGTCTGTCAAAATCAGGGATATGTCTTTTATGACTTTTTGATAAGGGGTATCAATAATGAACGAACAGGCTAGCATATTTTATCAAAATTTTATATCCTTAAAAGAATCGGAACAGGAGAATTTTAAAAAAATTGTCAATAGGCTTTTACAGGTTAACTATATTACGAATCAAAAAGAATATGACATTAAGGATTACTATTTTATTACACAATATCTGGAGATGTTCAAAGCTTATTTTTCGCTTATGGACCTAGAACTGATCTTTGATACCACCTATCGGGTAATATGTATACATAATAAACAATATCATTTGCGACTTAATTTACGCTTAAATGAAAGTATTATTCTCCTAATCCTCCGCTTATTGTATGATGAGAAAATGAAAGAAATCTCCCTCGTTAATAAAGTAATCATCGAACTCGGGGACATTCATGAAAAATTTCAGATAACGGGACTTCAGGAAAGAAGGATCAGCAAAACCGAGTTAAAACAGATATTGAATTTATTTAGCAGATATAATTTACTTGAAATGCTCGATACTGATTATAGCGATGATTTAAGCAGGGTCATTTTATATCCGACACTTTTATATGCGGTGCATATTACAGATATAAATCGGGTGTATGATAAATTAATATCTTACGGAAAATCTGGTGATAACAATGAAACTCTTGAGTCGGATTAAACTGATAAACTGGCATCTTTTTTCTCATCAGACGATTGACATTAAACAAAACAGTTTGGTTTCGGGTGTTAACGGTGTCGGTAAATCAACCTTCTTAGACGCAATCCAGTATGTTATTACGGGTGGCAAAGCCAAATTCAATACGGCCGCCAACCAGCAGGCTAAAAGAGATCTCGAAGGGTATATCAGGTGTAAACTTGGTATTGAAAATAAAACCTATTTACGTCCGCATGATGTCACAAGTCATATTGCCCTGCAATTTGTCGATGAGGAAACATTATCCTCGGTTATTATCGGCGTGATTATTGAAATCAATAAAAGCGGAAGAATATATGAGCATTTCTATGTTCTGCAAAATTGTGAGATATATGACGAATTATTTATCGATAATCAAGTAATTAGAGGTTACAACAGCTTTAAAAAAAATCTTCTTACAGAAAAGATCGATTTTATTTTTACGGATACTAAGGAAAAAACACGCAAATTATTTTTGGAAGTATTGGAAATAAATAATGAGAAGTATACGGAATTGATTCCGAAAGCTCTTGCTTTTCGTCCCATCGATGAACTGAACAAATTTGTTTTTGACTTCTTATTAAATGAAAAGTTTGTTTCCATTGATGATTTAAGACAAAATGTCAGAAGCTATCGGGAATTGGAAAAGTTAATTGAGTCACTTAAGGATAAGGAAACTAAACTTACCGAAATTGAAAATCTTTATACCGAATTGACCAATCAGGTTAATAAAGAAGAGTTACTTAAAGAATTAGCTGATTACATTAAATATAAAAAAATTGAAAAAGAGGAAAAAAAGCTAGAAGAACAAATTACCCTTATCGCAAATTCATTACAGGATACAAAGAATATGGAAATAAATCTGACCCTTGAATTAGAAGAAAGACAATCCGTGATCGATAAACTTAAATTAATGTTAAGCCGTAATGAAACATATCAGTATCTAGAACAGCTTGAAAAAGACATAAAAACAAGGGAACTAAGGATTGAAAAACTATCACAATTAAGTAAAGATTTGACAATCATTATGAAAAATGAAGAAAATCTGGCTAGATTTGTTTATGAGAATTTTCCAAATAAGGAATTACTTAATCTCGATTTTAATCAGATTGGAAATATCGATAAAATTATTTATTTATATGACGAAATAAAAGAGAAATTATTAATCAGTATCAGTGAATTAAAAAAAGAAAAAGCATTATTGAACGAGAAACTGAATTATATAACCGAGGAAATAAAATCCTTAGAAAAAAACCAAATCCCGTTTCCGCAAAATGTAATCAGATTAAAAGAACTTATCCATGAGGAGATAAAAAAGCTGTCTCACGAGAAACAATATTATTGTCTTTGTGAGTTAATCGAAATAAAGGATGAAGCATGGCGGAATGCTTTGGAAGGTTATTTAAACACGCAAAGATTTGATATTTTAATTGAACCTGAATATTTTGATTATGCCTTAAAGGTTTATGAAAAGCATAAGGATAAAGAAAAAATCTATGGTGTTGGTTTAGTTAACACCAAAGGATTGGATAAATATAATGTAACAACGGAAAATTCATTGGCTTCTAAATTGACCTATCTTAATCGGGATGCAAAATTCTATTGTAACATGCTTATGGATAAGGTAATCTGCGTCGAAAATGTTAGTGATTTAAAAAAGCATCATTCGGCAATTACTAAATCATGTATGATTTATAAAAACAATACCGTCAGAGCGATAAATGATGATATCTATAAAAGACCTTATATAGGTATTAATGCGGTTAAGGTACAGCTAGAAAACGCTCGTAATATGCATAAAGATATCGTAAAAAAAAGTGATGATTGTCTGAAAAAGCTTAGGACAAACGAATTTTATTTAGAACGGATTAAAGCCAGTCAGTTAGCATACATAAAACAAAATTATTTAGTTTTTCAGGAAATTGAAGTATTAAATAAAGAGCTTGATATCCTTTGTCAAAAAAGACGTGAAGTAAAAGAAAATGATGTGACGGATAATATGCAAAAGGAATTAAGTGAAAATCTGGTTTTATTAAAGGATATCGAAAATAAAAAAAATACCTGTCTCGTTACACAGGGAAAACTTCTTAGTGATTTAGAAAATAAAAAAGAAAAGCTAAAACAAATCAGTTTGGATAAAATGCTGAATCAAAAAGAAACTGATTTGTTAATCATTGATTATTTTGCGGATTTGCTGAAAAAATATCAAGGCAATATCGAAGACGTAATGAATCATACAAATAGGGAAATGAAGGAGTGTGAAATGAATCTTCAGAGTATCAGGGATAAATTAATCATGAATATGAATAAATATAATGTATGTTATCATGTCGGATATAGCCCTAGTATTGACAATATTGAAAGCTACTTAAACGAATTAAACAGAATTAAGAATTATGAACTGATAAAATATCAGGATCAGGCTAAACAAGCAAGAATTAATTGTGAGCTCATTTTTAGGGAACAATTTATCTATCAGTTACGGGAAAATATCATTCAGGCTCAGGATGAATTGCTTCATTTAAATAACGCCCTTAAAAATAAAAAATTTGGCGGCGATGAATATGAATTTATCTATACAGCAAGCAATAATCCTGAATATGAAAGATACTATAATTTAATCTTAGCCGAAAAAGATATCTTTGATTATTCACTGTTTCAGGAAACGATAAATGATCAAAACAGGATTATTTTAAAAGAGTTATTTGATAAATTAGTCATTGACAATAATGATTCCGAAGCTATGAATACGTTGCAGAAATTCTGCGATTACCGGAACTATATGAGTTATGATATAAAGATTCATCACAAAAATGGTGATAAAACATATTTTTCCAAGGTTCTCAAAGAAAAAAGCGGCGGTGAGACGCAGACACCATTCTATGTCGTAATTGCCGCAAGCTTTGAACAACTACTAAACGGAAACAGAAAAAAACGATCACCGGCATGCTTTGTGATGTTTGACGAGGCTTTTAACAATATGGACGAATCAAGGATTAAAGCGATGATGGAGTTTTATCAGCAGTTAAATATCCAGTTGATGATAGCCGTGCCACCTCAAAGAATAGAAACGATTATTCCGCATGTAAATACGACATTAATCGTCATGAAAGATGATAATCAGTCATATATTGAGTCGTTTACAAGTTTAAAAGACTTACGGGAAAATGGCTTTACGGAATAATATTAATGAGGTGTAGATAGAAAATTTTTAAGTGTGATATAATAAATTAAGGTGATATATATGTGTTTACAGGAGTACTTATATGATAAAATCGCAAATACGATATTAACATGGAAGAAAGAAATTGTTAAAGATATCTATGTCATCTCTTTATTTGTTTATTATGAAGATGACCCCAGAAATATTTGTGTCGTATTAGGTTATAATACTAATAAGCAGTATAAATCTTCGATTAAGGATGCTTTTGATGAAAATGAAGCAAAATGGAATTATGCTTATTTTCTGCAAAATCAGGAGTTAGTTATTGGAAAGGAAGACGATGAAAAAGAATTAATCACTGATTGGATTAAGGAACATCATTTGTATTATACGGATCAGAAATTAAAAGAAAATTATTCACGGGCAAAACAACTCGGTGATCAAATAGTCGTCCTTTTTAAAAAAGCTTTAGTAAATGTTGTTATTAAATTGCATCAGTCAGGAATCATAACTGATATATTTTCCAGAGTGGTGCCGGTAATAATTCATGATTATGATTATGACGAAGAAACGGCATTATTAAATGAAGAAGCAAATCCTAAAGAGTTAATTGCGGAATTTGTTTCATGGATAAAGGAATTATAAAAACGCTCAGATTTGAGCGTTTTTATAATACGTCGACTATTTCATCGGTACTAACTATTTCATAATTTTGATAATCATATTCCGGTAATTCATAAAACTTCTTATAAGCCTCTTGGTTCTCGGATTTGGTAAATAGGTAAATATCATCCTCGCCTTTTTCCAGCCAATTCTTTAATTTACTAATTACTTCTTCATACGGTACTAAGCTGCTTGTTTTTTTCTTTATTCCTAATAATGCCTTATGTTTTCTGGTAATTAAAATGTAATCCGTTTTCGGTAAATAAGTATCCGATAAGTCATCCCATGATATTACCGAATAGACGTTATTTTCTTTATCTTTGATAAATGATATTTCCGGAATGATGATATCATCATCTTTGTTTTCCATGGCAGTGGTATATTTATAATAGTAATCCAACTTTTCTTTACTTGTATGTAAAAGAGGATACTGTTCATTGAATTCTTTGGCGGCAGTTTCATTATTTGCCTGATATGATGCGATCAGTTCGTCTTTAGAGAATTGCTTTATCGTTTTATCACCCTGAATATTATAAATGAATAAACCAAAGTTTTGCATAAACTTCTCGATAACGGGCATGGCTTCCGCTGCATAAAATGTCGGGCGCAAATAATCCATAAAAAAATATGTGTAACAAAATTCATAATTGTCATCAAATGCCAGATCGATTTCAGGGTCGATTGCCTCATTATATACAAGGGTAAATGTGACATTTGTCAGGGGATTATTATATATGAATTGGTAAAAATCATCGGCTAGAGGTTTGACAGTAAAGTTTTGTTGATTATAGAAATAGTTGACAACCTCATCGAGTTTTATTTTAGCATCTTTTAGTTTATAAAATAGTAAATCAAATGACATAGAAATTCTCCTTTAATCTTTTTTTTAATTTTACCACAAAATAGCTAATTTTTCATAAAATCTCCATAAATTTTTTATATCATTATTTGGGTTAATGTATATTCCTTGTTTTTTTTAAAAACATTTCATAAAATAACAATAGTAGTCAGTGGAAATGGTGGTGAAATACTTGCCAAGAATCTTAGTGGTGGATGATGAGGAAAAAATCCTTAATATTGTGCGATTATATTTAGAAAAGGAAGGGTATTCCGTATTTACATCGACAAACGGTAAGGAAGCTTTAGAGGCTTTTGGGGTATATAATCCCGATTTAGTAATTCTTGATTTGATGCTTCCTGATTTATCGGGTGAGGAAGTATGTAAACGGATTCGCTTATCTAGTAAGACACCGATAATCATGCTGACGGCTAAGGCGGATGAAACACATATTTTAAACGGCTTTGGTATCGGGGCCGATGATTATGTGGTTAAACCATTTAGCCCTAGGCAATTAATGGCAAGAGTTAACGCCATATTAAGAAGACTTGGTGATGACTCGGGAATTATTCATTATGGAGATCTCACGATCAATCAAACCAGTCATGAGGTCATGTATCGTAAGGAAAAAATTGATTTAACTCCGTTGGAATTTAAATTGTTGACGCTGTTTGCTAAGCATCCTAATCGGGTTTTCACCCGGGAGGAAATAATAAACCTCATTTATGAGGATGATTTTGATGGATACGACAGGGCAATCGATTCTCACATTAAGAATCTTCGTCGGAAATTACTAAATGCCAAATATATTGTTACCGTACATGGAATCGGCTATAAATTCGGTGGTGATGCCCTTGAGTAAAGCACATAGTATCAGGTGGAAATTATCGATATCCTATGCGTTATATGCTTTCATCCTTTTATTATTTGTCGGTTTCTTAAGTAATATCATTATTAAAAATCAGTTTCAAGCTTATGCCAAAACACGTCAACAGAATCATATATCGCATATTATCAGTGTGATCAGTAATCAATACATGGATGGCTGGAATGAAAAAAATATTGAGGTTATCGGTAAACAGGAGATTGACAACGGATATGTCGTCAGCGTGTATGATATGAATAACGAAGTGGTTTGGGATGCGTTGCATTATAATAATTATCATTGTTTACAGATAATTGAAGAAATTGAAGTAAGAATGAATCAGAAGTATCCCGAATGGGAAGGTAAATATATTACGAAAGATTATCCCTTAAATTATCAAAATGAACGGGTGGGTACCATCAGGATAGGCTCATTTTATCCTTATTTTTATACCGAAACTGATTTAACTTTCTTAATGACCTTAAACACCATTTATATTGTCTTAAGTATGATATTTATTTTTATTGCGATAATCTTAGGCGCATATATGGCAAAGCGATTGTCAAGACCTTTAGTCGGGATGGTTTCAGCTACATCAAACATCATAAAAGGTAAATATGATAAGATTCCCGATGATCCTTCAAAAATAAAAGAAATTGACGAATTGATAAGCTCGATAAATAAGCTTACCTTTTCTTTGAAAAGTCAGGAGGCTTTGCGTAAGCAGTTAACCAGTGATATTACCCATGAATTAAGAACACCCCTCACAACCCTCCAATCCCACATTGAAGCGATGATTGACGGTGTGTTGGATACCGATAGAGCACAGCTGCAAAATATCTATGAGGAGATTATCCGCTTAAATTCCATCGTAAACGATTTACAAAAACTAATGCATTATGATGTCGAGGATATCCTATTAAATAAAGAGTTAATAAACATCAGCGATATTATAAAAAATATTGTCGGAATTTTCAAAGCGCAGTTTATTAGTAAAAATGTCGAGATAAATTATAAACTGGAGGAGGCATTTTTATTAATAGATAAGGATAAAATACATCAGGTGTTCATCAATCTGTTATCAAATGCCTTAAAATATACCCCAAGCGATAAATCCGTTTTTATTGAAGTACAAAATAAGCCTAAAGAGGTAATAATAATAGTTAGAGACACGGGAATAGGCATAAGTGAAAAGGACCTTCCTCATATTTTTGAACGGTTCTATCGCGCCGACGAATCAAGAAACCGTAAAACCGGTGGAGCCGGTATTGGTCTTGCGATTGTTAAATCAATCATAACGGCTCATAATGGCACAATCACGGTTGACAGTAAAATCGGTGTCTTTACCGAATTTACCATCATACTCCCAAAATAATCCCATAAATCCGCAAATTTACTTAACGAACTGATAATGTTATAATGTAAATGTAAAAAAGGAGGAGCAACATGAGAAACAGATATTTTATAGCAATTATAGCAATCGTTATATTAATAGCTGCATTAATTGGCGTTATTTATTTTTTTAATGATAAAGATGAGCAAATTAAGGAATTTACCTACATTAAACCGCTTAATTTTCAGGAGTTTAAAACCAAATATGATAACGGTGAGGAATTCTATGTCTATATAGGCAGACCTGATTGCGGTGATTCTCGTCAGTTTGAAAAGGAATTTATCAATTATTTTGTGGAATTTGATAAAGAGGGTAATTTTGCCCAACTTAAATATCAACTCGAGGAAAAACCTTTCTATTATTTTGATATTTCGGAAATTATCGAAACAACAAGCTCATACGATGCCCGTAATCAATATAAAGTGTATGGTTTTTACTATACGCCGTCACTCGTACATTATCGGGATGGACAGGTTGTTAATATAGCCGAGTGGGATCCGATATTTGGCTTTACCGTTACCGATTACATGCAATGGTTTTATGAAACGGGTCTCATTACGCCAAACGATGCCGTTTATCACGAAGGACCTACGGACAGAGAATAAAAAAAAACAGTCATGACAACTTGTTATGACTGTTTACTTATATATTATTTTGTCTTTTCAGCTAGAATCTTTTCGATTTTTGGTACACCCGTATAATTTTTTATCAGATATTTACCGTCCTTAGCCGCTTTAACATGGATTAATGTCGGTGTGCCATTGGCACCAACTTCATCCATATAAGATTCATAGAAATTACTGTTAAAATCACCTATTGACGGATCTTGATAATTGGTACTGATCTTATACATTTTAATACCGGGATTTTTGATAAATTCCTGGTAAATTTCCCTTTGCTGCAATAATTTACAATAATAACAATCAGCTCTATATAAATAAACAAAATATTCGTCTGTATCGCTTTCGCCAATTTCATCAGTGGCTAATGTCTTAACAGTGCTTTCTTGTAATGCTTCAGGTAATACTCTAGGTCTGTTGATGGATAGAATAAGTATACCCCCGATTAGTAATAGGGCTATAACACCCATACCAATCATATAATTTCTAAAACGTTTATCATCTTTTTTATATTTTGCCATCGATGTATACTCCTTTGTTTTATTTAATATTATATCTTATCTTTTTTTATTATAACCGTTAGGGCATTAAATGTAAATAGTAAAAATCTTGTTAATTTAATCATATTGAAATATAATAAAGACGAAAACATTTTACAGGAGGAAATATGAAAAACAAAGTTATTATCATACTTATTACAGTTTTAATAGGCATATCCGTTGTTTATTTTTTTACTAGACCAAAACAGGTTGAATTGGATACCAAGGAAGATGCAGTCGCGAAATTCGAAGATCATGAAACATTTATTATGGTAATAGGTGAAAGTACCTGCACATCATGTGCCGATTATAAAGAATCCACTCTGAAAGATTATGTTAATAAATATTCCCAGGATGATTTGGTCTTTTTATATAAGGACAAAAGTTTTTCCAACACCACCGAGTTTTATGAATTTTTAAACACCTATGGTCTGGAATTTACCGGTTCGCCTACGACTTATTATATAAAGAACGGTGTGTTTAAAGCGAAATTTGATGATTTGCGGGATTTAAAAGGATTGGAAAAATTTATTCAAGATAATAAATTGGTAGAATTAAATGGTAAACAAACAACGTCACTTCTTTTATACTGATAAAACAAAGTCTTTATCGTTTCGTATCGGTAATTTACGAAAATTAAAACAAGCCATAAAACTTAATGAAGATTTAATATTGGAGGCCTTAGCGAAAGATTTGGGTAAATCGCATCAAGAAGGCTTCATTACGGAAATCGGTATATTATATCATGAAATTGATCACATGATTAAGAATCTGCCAAAATGGAGCAAACCTAAAAGAGTAAAGACACCCATGGTACATTTTCCCGCTAAAAGCTACATTATGAGAGAACCATACGGCGTGTGCTTAATCATCTCACCCTGGAATTATCCCTTTCAACTGGCCATATCGCCGTTAATCGGAGCGATAGCCGGAGGTAATACGGCAATCATTAAGCCATCCGAATATTCCGTTAATACTACTTTAGTTATCGAAAAAATCATCAGTGATTATTTTCCTGAAGAATACATTGCTGTTATTAAGGGCGGTAAGGAAGAAACGGAATTATTACTGGACGAACAATTTGACTATATCTTTTTTACCGGTAGTGTAAACGTGGGAAAAAGCGTAATGGAAAAAGCAGCCAAATATCTTACACCCGTGACCTTGGAGTTAGGCGGTAAAAGTCCGTGCATTGTTTGCGAGGATGCTGATATAGAACTTGCCGCAAAACGGATTGTCTTCGGGAAACTTTTAAATGCGGGTCAGACCTGTGTGGCACCCGACTATTTACTTGTACATGATAAGATAAAGAATGAACTGATTAAAAAAATCATTACCTATATTGATGATTTTTATGAGGATTCCGTAAATAATCCGACATATCCTAAAATAATTTCTGAAAAGCATTTTTCAAGATTAATTAATTACTTAAAAGGTAAGAAAGTTATTTATGGTGGTAATATAAATGTCGAAGAATTAAAGTTAGCTCCGACATTACTTGATGACATTAATTTAGATGATCATTTAATGAATGAGGAAATTTTCGGACCTATTTTACCAATTATCTATTTTAATCAAATAAGTGAGGCAATAGATGTAATCAGGAATAAACCCAAACCACTTGCTTTATATCTGTTTACATCAAATAAAAATATCGAAAAAAAGATTATTGACCAAATATCCTTTGGCGGAGGTTGTATCAATGATACAATTCTCCATTTATCAACGCCTTATTTACCTTTTGGCGGTGTGGGGGAAAGCGGAATGGGCGCTTATCACGGAAGTGCTTCTTTTTATACCTTCACACATGCCAAGAGTATCTTTAAGAAAGGTAAACATTTTGATATCAGTTTACGATATCCGCCATACACGGAAAAGAAATATCGGCTGTTAAAAAAGCTATTTAAATAATAAAAAGGCTTAGGTATTGAGCCTTTTTAACTAAAAATATATATTAATCAACATGAAAGTTATGGTAAAATAAAATATGGTGATTATATGAGAGTTGTATCAGGTAGTTTACGGGGGAGGGTAATTAAAGCCGTTCCCGGTAATACGACAAGACCGACTTTAGATAAGGTGAAAGAATCAGTTTTTAATATTTTGGGTCAATATTTTTCAAAAGGCATCGGATTGGATTTATTTGCGGGAAGCGGTAATCTTGGCATAGAAGCAATAAGCAGGGGGTTGGAGCACTGTATTTTTGTCGATTATGACCATATGGCTATCCGGATTATCAAAGAAAATCTTAATGCCTTGAATATTCTTGAAAAATGTGAAGTTTATAAAATGGATGCCTTTAAGGCTTTAAGTTTATTTAAAAGTAATAACTACCGTTTTGATTATGTCTTCATTGATCCCCCTTATAAATCGCATAAGATTAATGAAATCTTAATGCTTTTAGAGAATTATGATTTATTGAATGACGAGGCTTACGTAATTTGTGAATCTTTAAAAGAGGATGAATTAATCGAAACCTATAACAAGTTACATCTGAAAAAAGTATATTACTATGGTATTAGTAAAATAACAATTTATGAAAAGTATGGTGATAATCATGAATAAGATTGGCATATACCCCGGATCATTTGATCCGTTAACCTACGGACATTTGGATTTAATCAGTCGCGGAAGCAAGCTGTTTGATAAATTATATATTGCGATATCGATTAATCCCGCTAAAAAGAGTTTATTTACCGTAGAGGAAAGAATCGAAATGTTGGAAAGGGCGACAACTAATTTTAATAATGTGGAAGTAGTTGTTTGCAACAAGCTAATAGCCGAATTTGCCAGGGACTTAAAAGCCACGGCTTTACTGAGAGGATTAAGAGCCGTGACTGATTTTGAATTTGAACTGCAGATGGCATCAACCAATGACATCTTAAATCCCGATGTGGATACGGTCTTTATGATGACAAAAACGGAATATTCCTATTTTTCATCAAGCATGGTAAAAGAGATAGCCCAGTTTAACGGGGACATATCCAAATTTGTTCCTGAATTTGTTAAGGAAAAGGTATATAATAAATTTAATGCGAAAAAATAGCGTAAATTATTGCGCTATTTTTTTAAATCTATTTCTGCCAAATAAGATGATTATTAGAGTAATGAATAACAATATTATTGTGAGAAGCATTACGATTTTGTTTGACTTTTCCATATTTTCGATATAGGATGTATTAACTGTTTTCTCTTTATATATGAGGGGAAATAAATAATAAGCGATGATTCCGCTAAAAAACATTTGGGTAATGCGGGAAAAAAGAAATGGCATGTATTTTAATTTTATTTTCAATAATATACTTTGAATTTGCGAATGAATCGATAATCCCCCGAAGGAAATAAGCATTGTGATGAATGTGGTCGCGATTCTTGGGGAGAAGGAACTCTTTATCACATTATCAATTCCTAAGACCATTTCCAAGCTGCCGATGAAGAATGCTTGGTAAGTCACCAAATCGATTTTAAATAGTTTTAAAATAAATGCTAAATAATGATAGGATTGCGTGATTATTGAAGATGAGGCTATCATTACGACAATCAGATTGTAAAAGACCATAAAACCGCCGATGAGAAACATGATACTGATTCCATTCTGCAAGATAGTCGTGATTACCTCACCGAAACTTGAATTATATTTCTTTTTTTGTTTAATCATATTTTGATAGGCTGATTTTAAAGAAAAGCGATTGTAATACCGACCTTTTATATTAAAACGCTGCAGGAAACCTATTAGTATATTGGCCGCTATATGGCTGATTAAAATAATATAACCGATTGATGCGTTGTTGAAATAGGCATAACCTACCGTACCTAAAATAAAGAGAGGATTAGTGAACACACAAAAGGAGATTAAGTGCTGTGCTTCCGCTTTTGTAATGTAGTTTTCTTCATAAAGCTGTGCAATGATGATGGCACTTGAAGGATTTCCGGAAATTAAGGACATGAAAAAAACAAAACCACTGATGGAAGAGGTTTTAAACAATCTTGAGGTTATGGGTTGGATTATATCTCCGATTAAATGGGCTACTCCGTATCTAATCGCCAGTGAACTAAAGATATAAAACGGGAATAATACGGGGAATACCTTTGTCGACCACAGCATAATCGCAAATTTAACTCCTGACATTAATTTTTCCGGTTCTAAAATCATATATATAATAGAAAGAATTATAAATAAGGCAACTAATAAGTTTTTAAAGACCTTTATCATATTATCACCAAAAACAGTTTCTATATAATGTATATATAAAAACATCTGTCATCATGCATTTAATATAAATAATTTATAATAAGGTTTGACAAATCAGTAACCCGAAACTATAATATAAATGTAAATGATAATAGTTATCAATTAGAAGGTGGTATTATGAAATCATTAAAATCAATATATGAAATGCAAATTGGTGAACAGGGTATAATTAATAATATGGATGCCATAGAATTAAGCTCAAGACATCGTTTTATGGATTTAGGCATTGCCCCGAAAGCCATGATAAAGTTATTAAATAAAATCAATTTTAATCAATTATATATTATTGAGGTTGATGATGTTGAGATTTGCATTAGACGAAATGATGCTAAAAAGATAATTGTCGAAAATAATTGAAGAAGTTGGTGGAATCATGCGGTATTTATTGATTGGAAATCCCAATGTTGGAAAATCATCTGTTTTTAATATTATTAGCGAATCCTATGCTCACGTTGCCAATTATGGAGGTATAACCGTTGAGAAAAAGCTCGGTAAATTTAGACATGGTGAGTTAATCGACTTACCAGGAACATACAGTGTATCACCTACGAGTGAAGACGAAGGAATAGTGACTCATTCTATTTTAAACGAAAGTTATGATGGTGTCGTAAACATTGTTGATTCAACGCACCTTAAAAGAAACTTGCATTTAACTATTCAATTATTGGAACTCGGTAATCCGTTAGTCATCGCTCTTAACATGATTGATGAACTTGAAAAATCAGGAAGAAAAATAGATATTGTAAAATTAACGGAAAAATTAAAATGCCGGGTAATCGGTTTATCGGCAAAAACAAAAGCCGGAGTTGATGAGCTCGTCAATGCTTTAAAAAAACCGGAAGAAAACAAGCCTTTTAAACTATTTTATGGAAGTATTATTGAAAATGCGATAGAAAATATCAGTAGTTTAATTAAAAAGCAAAGCAATGAAAAATTAATCCGCTGGCTCGCTATTCAACTTCTAGAGGGTAATAGTGGAATCTTAAGTCAGATTGTGGTTAGCGATTCTGCTAAGGTTGAAAAAATCATTCAGGAATGTGAAAATGAAATAATAAATAAAAGAATAGCTTTTTCATTAAAAGGAGCGATCTTTAATACACGCCGGGATTTTATCGATAAATTATATCGGGAGTGTCTAATTGTACTCTCCGGTGAAAATCGTCCAAAAATGCTTAATCATCGCCTTGATAAATGGATAACACACCCATTTTACGGACTTATAATCTTCCTATTAGTAATGTTTGGCATTTACTTTTTTACCTTTGATTTGCTGGGAACGATTTTAAGCGATTTAATCGGCTCTTTTATCGATGGCTATTTTACTGATTTTGTGATAGGCATCTTTGAAAGATTCGGAGTTGATGAGGAAAATCTCTTCCGCAGCTTAATTATCGATGGTGTAATAAGAGGATTGGGTGGAGTCATTGTTTTTGTGCCACAAATAGCGATATTATTCCTGATGCTCGCAATTATCGAAGGTACGGGCTATATGGCCAGAGTAGCAATAATGCTTGACACATTACTCTCTAAGTTTGGCTTAAACGGTAAGTCAATAGTTCCGCTTGTAACGGGAATCGGTTGTAATGTTCCCGCAATTATGGCTACAAGAACGATTGCCAATAAAAAAGAACGGTTATTAACCATTCTCATCATACCGTTTATGTCCTGTTCAGCTCGAATTCCCATTTATTCATTACTCGCAACCTTGTTTTTTGATAAGTATAAAGCTTTGATTATTTTAAGCATGTATGTGATTGGCACGGTTGTTGCCTTAGTATCGGCAAAACTGCTTTCATTATCAATATTTAAGAATACGGAAAGTAATTTTATTTTAGAAATCCCACCTTATCGGATTCCAAGTGGACGTAATGTATATCGCCATACGAAACTGATGATTAAGGATTTTATCGAAAAAGCCGGTAAATTTATTTTACTAGGGACAATAGTCATCTGGTTCTTACTTAATGTCGGACCTGGCGGAATCAGTCATACACAGGATGACTCCTTCCTAGCTTACTTTGGAAACTTTTTTGCTCCGCTTTTTAGACCGGTCGGTTTTGGAAAATGGGAAGCAACAAGCAGTCTGATTATCGGTTTTCTGGCAAAAGAGTTGATTTTATCTTCCATGATTGAGATCTATGGTAGTGAAGCTCTTGTCAGCACGGGCTTTACCGGATTAAGCGCCTATAGTTTCATGGTGTTCAGTTTATTATATTTACCGTGTCTGGCTACTGTCGGAACGATATATCAGGAGACAAAGTCACTTCGGTTTACGGTTTATTCATTGCTTTTTACGTTCTCCGTAGCGTATACCGTAAGTTTCCTAATCTATCAAATAGGTATATTAATAATGTAAAGGTGATAACATGGATTGTTGTAAGAAAAAAAGAAACAAAGGTACTATTATATTAATTGCTTTATTAATAATATTGATTGGTTATTTGATTATTACAAGTCTATTGTCTTAAAGGCACATGACTTAATTAAATCATGAGATTATGACAAATAAAAAAAAGCTCGTGAAAATCACAAATATTGTGACTCACGGGCTATTCTTTTTAATGTAAAGTCATATATAACAGATTGACTATTTTCATCGGGGGTTCTTGTGGCAAGAGCTCAAAGAGCATTATGGCGATTACCGAAAAACTATTTTGAATAATATGCATTACGATAGGTACAAAGATATTGCCGGTCAAATAATAAAGTAAAGTAAGCACAAAGCCGGCGGCTATATACGGAATACCCAGAATTAATTCCGTGTGATCTCCGGTAGTCAAATAAGCACTAAAAACGTGTATTAAGCCAAATAACGAAGAACTTAGGATGAAGGCTAGGACGATATTGAGATGATAAGGGAGTTTGCGATTTTTGGCGAAATTGAAGAGAACTCCTCTAAATATGGTTTCTTCAACTATCGGTGCTCCAATCACTACCATCGGTATGGCAAGCAACGGGAATTTAAAAGTTTCAACGATGGCTTCCTGGTTTTGGGTGTCACGGGATGTAAAATTAGCTATCTGCATAATCATTTCAATAATAATATTAAGGAAGATGTTAAGTACCCAACCTCCAATGGCTAAACCCATAAAATAAATGAATTTTTTCTTAAATGAGCTAAATTGTTCCTGATAATATTTGTCAATAAGAAATAAAAAAGCAAAGGTCATAACCGCATAACACAGTAAATTAGTTAAAGTAAGCGCAAATGTTTCATTGTTAGGGTTATTTGGATATGCACTTCTTAATACAATAAAAGATACTATAGCGATGATTGTTGCTAATATATTCATGGTAAATAAATATGTCAATGTTAATGTCAATTTTCTAGGTATATCATTTTTATTAATCTGTTCCATAATCATACCTCCATAATACTTATATTATAACATATAAAAAAAATAACTTGTATAATAAATATCTTTTTAATAAAATTTTATTCATGATTAAAAGATACATGATATAATTGATATATGGATAAATTATGCATTATCGTCATATTTGGACAAAATTCTTTAGTAAAAATGAAGATAATTATGGGAAAAGATGTTATGGGAGTGATTATATGCGAAGTATATACAAACATTTAAATAAAACGATGTTTTTCCTTATCACATTTATATATATGATTTTTTTGATCGTTTATCTTTTTTTTGATTGTTATAACGAATATAATACCGCTAAAAAAACCTTAAAATTTAGAAATGAGTATGCTGAATTAATTATCAATGAACATATTGATTTATTTCATATTTATAACCAGATTATCGAAAACATCATCGATAGTAATGGATCTTCGATAAATGAAAGACTTATCAATGAATTTTTTAAAGATAATCAGTTTTTTTCCAACTTTATTATCATAAATAATGAAAGCATTGATTATGCTTTTGAGACTCTCAGTTATGAGGACTTGGATTTATCTAATGTTAATGCAAATGCTGATTCAACATATTTATCAAATAAAGTTATTCAGGATAAGTATGCGATTGTTCATAAATACAATGAAAATTATCAGTTTATATATGTGTTCAGTAAAACAGGACAAAATAAACTTCGGAATCTTCATTTTTATATGCAAGAGGAATTAAACGAGGACTATACTTCTCATGAAGGATTTTCCGAATATTTTAAAGGGAGTAATTATTATTACTATCGTAAAATTTCTCTTTTAAATAATGACTATATCTTTATCACTGAAATGTCACATAGGGATATATATAATAATATTATTAAATGTTTAATTATCTCTTTTAGTGTATCCCTAGGTATTCTTATTGTTCTGTTATTGTTATCATATACAAAGAACAGACAAATCATTAAAAAGCAATTTAATAATTTTATTGATATACTTGAGAGTATCGAAGAAATGGGTACTTATGAGACTAATTTTTTCGATGAGGTAAATGTGAGTTATTATGAATTTTATTTAATATTAAAGCATATAAAAAGTATTTGTTTATTTTATAAAAATTATTATGAAAACATCATAATTGGTATAAAAAATGAGCTTATACAAGCTCAGGAAGCAAATAAATCAAAATCGCTTTTTTTGGCCAATATGTCGCATGAAATGCGGACTCCGCTTAATTCAATTATCGGCTATACGCAGTTGACAAAAAAGATAGGATTTGATAATAAAGATAAAATAGAAGAGTATTTTAATAATATTTATAATTCATCGGAAATATTACTGCAAAAGGTAAATGATATTTTGGATTTGTCAAAAATTGAATCGAATCGTTTTGAATTACATGAGAAACCGACGCAAATTACCCAGGTAATTCAAGAAATGTATGATTTGTTGATCATTCAGGCCATGGAAAAAAATATCGATTTTAAATATACTGTGGATCCTAAGATACCAAAATATTTGGATATCGACAGTATGAGATTGAAGCAGATCTTAATCAATTTATGTTCTAATGCGATAAAGTTTACTGATAACGGATACGTAAAGCTTGAGGTGGAAATCTTTGGCTATACCCACGATTCGATATTATTGGAATATACGATTATGGATACCGGAATAGGAGTACCGGTGGATAAAATCGATAAGTTGTTTGTTCCGTTTGTGCAATTACATAACAGCGCCCGTGTAGGCACAGGGCTAGGGCTTACCATATCCCGAGATTTAATCAGATTAATGGGCGGAGATATTACCGTGAAAAGCAAAGAAGGAGTTGGGACTATTTTTTCCTTTGTCACTAAATTTAAAATAAGTAATCAAGATTTCGTTGAAAATGAAAGCATCGTCGATATTGACAACAATCAGTTTATGGAAATGCTTAAGGGCAAACGGATTTTAGTTTGTGAAGATAATATGATTAATCAGATATTTATTAAGGAGATTTTTGCGGTATTTGATAAAAAGGATATTGATATCGCAAACGATGGAATCAAAGCAGTTAATTTATGTAAGGACAAGATATATCATCTCGTTTTAATGGATATTCAAATGCCGGAAATGAATGGAATAGAGGCGACAAAGATCATAAAAACATTGATTAACTATAAAAATGTGCCAATTATCGCGCTGACGGCCAATGCCTTTGCCGATCAAATTAAGGAATATTTTTCCATAGGAATGGATGATTATTTGGCCAAACCGATTGATATTAATCAGTTTAAGAAAATTCTCGTAAAACATCTGTCATAAAAGAGTCTGAAATAAAAGGAGATATAAATGAAACTTCAGGAACTCATCACAAAAGCTAAAAGTGCTTATGAAAACAAGGAAATTGAAGAAGCTTTGGATTTATATTTGGAAGCGGAAAAAATCGCTTTTTCCAGCGAATTATTAATCGAAATCGCCTTAATTTATGACGAATTAGGAAATTATGATAAAGCTATCGAATATTATGAGAAGGTACTGGCAATAGATATTGATAATCCGATATGTTATTACGGATTAGGAACGATTTATGATAATCTTAATTTATATGATGAAGCAATCGGCTATTATAAAGAAGCTATAAGAATTGACGAAAAATATGTCGAAGCACATTTTTTTCTGGCAAATATTTATGATGAGATAAAGGAAATGAGCTTAGCCATTTATCATTATCAAAAAGTCATTGAGTACAATCCGGATCATTTTTATGGCTATTTAAATTTGGGAAGTATTTATGAGAGCATGAATCAAAATGAAACGGCCCTTTCTTTATTTAAAATAGCGGAAAGTATAAATGAGGATAATCATCTGTTATATTTTAATTTCGGTGTTGTTTATCGCAAGCTAAACCAAATAGATTTAAGTATTGATTCTTATTATAGATCACTAGAAATATCAAAAAAATATCCCTTTACCTTTTTGAATTTAGCGATAATTTATAAAGATGATCTGAAAGATTTAAATAAAGCTATCGAAGTATATACCGAGGGAATCAAGCATCATCCTGGCTCAGCCGTTTTATATTATAACAGGGCCTGTTGCCTTGCCATACTGAAAAATGACATAGAGGCTGTAAAGGATTTAGAAAGAGCATTTAAGCTCGATCATTCATTAATTGAATATGCAAAATCCGATGAGGAACTGGTCGGTCTTTCGCTAAATTATCAATAACTAATTTTTTCGCCTATGCCAATTTCTAGGCATGGGCATATTTTATTAATAGTATCATATAAGGAGTCTGAGTACTTTCGTGGCTAGTTCATATATAACTAAACCTGGTGATACCATTAGCAAAATAATGGAAAAGGTAAATTGTTCATTTAAAGATATGAACGAATTAAATAATATACCACAGCTATCACTTATCGAAGGACAAATGATCTTAGTACCGATATCAATCAATGATAAGATAAAATTATCCGAATATGTTACGGAAAAAAATGATAATCTTGATAATATCCAACGCAAGTTTTCGGTCGTATATGATGAATTAAGTTATTTTAACAACATTACCAATCTGATTTTAACGGAAAAGCAAACTCTCTTAATTGAACAAAAAATAATATCACCAGTAGCGGATGAATTTCTTAAGGATGAAAAATATGGCTATCTCTAAATGGGATAGCCATAAATTTATTATGGTAGGGTTATTTCTTCAACTGTTCTGGTTACGAAATATGCGCCCTTAATACTTGTTAATGGACCATTCTTACTGATGATTAAGTTATTGGCAATTACAGAATCCATCGCATTTTTTACATCCGTCGGATTTATCGGTTCTCTTGGTTCGTCAACGTATAAGGTTAAGGTTTTGCCATTATCGGTAGAGAATACTAACTGTAGTTTTTTATCCGTAGTCATATGTTTTCACCTCCTTTCTCTTTATTACTTGGGAAATTAAGCTGACACTAAGATGTAATCCTCGTCAATACAAACATTGGCCAGCTGATTAGGAAATAAAGATGCCAAACTGATTCCGACATTATAGATTTCTTCTTCCGTGGCATCCTGTCGGATGTTTTTGATGGACTTACGTGAGTATAACGGATTACCCTTGGTGTCGGAACCATTTTCAAACACGAGAATCAATGTTTTGCCGTCAAAGTTCTTATTCATCATCGCACCTCCTTTCACTGTATAAATAAAACATTTTGCTTAAAAACGGGAAATTTTATCAAAAAAATGGTAAAATTAAAAATAATATCAAAATAGGAGTTGGCAGTATGGATAAAATGATAAACATCATAGGAGCAGGCTTAGCGGGAAGCGAGGCATGTTATCAGCTGGCAAAAAGAGGCTTTCAGGTGCGCTTGTTTGAAATGCGTCCGCTAAAAAGTACGGAAGCTCATAAAACGGGTCTGTTCGCCGAATTAGTCTGCAGTAACTCATTACGGGCAGATAGCTTGGAAAATGCGGTCGGAGTTCTAAAGGAAGAAATGCGTTTGCTTGATTCATTGATTATTAAAGTGGCGGATGAAACAAAAATACCTGCGGGTGGAGCGCTTGCGGTAGACCGTGATACTTTTCCGCAAAGGATTACCTCAATAATCAAGCAATTTCCTAATGTGGAAATTATCAATGAAGAGGTTAAGGAAATTCCCCCGGGTTATACAATTATTGCATCCGGTCCTTTGACCAGCAAGCCATTAAGTAATAAGATTAAGGAAATGCTTAAGGCGGAATATTTTTATTTTTATGATGCCGCCGCCCCGATTGTCGATAAGGATTCGATTGATTTTAATAAAGTATATTTAAAGTCCCGATATGATAAGGGGGAAGCCGCTTACCTAAACTGTCCGATGACTGAAAGTGAATTTAATGTCTTTTATGATGCTTTGGTAAGTGCCGAGGTTGTCAAACCGAAGGATTTTGAAGAGGAAATCTTTTTTGAAGGCTGTATGCCGATTGAAGTAATGGCTAAAAGGGGTAGACAAACCTTATTGTTCGGACCGCTTAAACCGGTGGGCTTAATTAATCCGCATACCGGTGAATTACCATATGCCGTCGTCCAACTGCGACAGGATAACGCCGCATCCACGTTGTATAATATCGTGGGCTTTCAGACACATTTAAAATTTTCCGAACAAAAAAGAGTATTCCGCCTGATTCCCGGCCTAGAGAATGCCGAATTTTTACGGTACGGAGTGATGCATCGAAATAGCTTTATTAATTCCCCGCTTTATTTAAAGCCGACTTATCAATATAAAGATAACGAAAAACTCTTTTTCGCGGGACAAATGACGGGGGTTGAGGGTTATGTGGAAAGCGCGGCTTCCGGTTTGGCGGCCGGTTTAAATATGGCCAGGTTAGTAAATAATGAGCCGTTAATTGACTTCCCGAAGGAAACGGTAATCGGTTCGATGAGTCATTATATTACCTCTTGCGATCCCAAAAATTTTCAACCGATGAACGCTAATTTCGGGTTATTAAGTGAATTAGGCTTTAAACATCATAAAAAAGAACGAAAAATGTTATACGCAAAAAGGGCTCTTGATGAGATAAAAAGAATAATTGAAATTTATAATATCTAAAAAAGTGAAGTGATGATATGGAGCATTATATTGTCATGTTTAAAAAGTATTTGGCTCAGGAGAAAAATTTTTCAGCGCACACGATCATTAACTATGAAGTCGATTTACGTGATTTTGCTGAGTTTTTGGAGTATGAAGGTATTGATAACCTGAATGATATGACATATCAGTTATCAAGAAAGTATCTATCCTTTATTCATAAAAGAAATTTGGCTAAGGCGACATTGGCGCGAAAAATATCCTCTCTCAGAACTTTTTTTAAATATCTGCAGAGTAAAAATCTTGTGAAGGATAATCCTTTTTTACTGCTCTCCTTGCCCAAAAAGGATAAGTTCATACCTAAATTTTTTTATCCTCAAGAAATCGTGGAATTATACAACAGTATTGATTTAAACGAATTTCTAGGTGAGCGAAATTTGGCGATAATCGAGGTCTTATATGGTTCGGGGCTTCGGGTCAGCGAACTATGCAGTTTAGAATTAAATCAGCTTCATTTTGATTCGCAGATAATCTATGTGAAAGGAAAGGGCAGCAAAGTAAGGGTGGCACCAATGACGGATTTTTGTGTTGAAGCGATGAAAAATTATCTTAATAATTCCCGAAAAGAGCTCTTAATGAAAGCAAAATCGAATACGAATACTGTGTTTTTGAATCATCGGGGTATGAAGCTCACTACTAGGGGAGTGCGTGATATCCTTAATCGGATTATTGCTCATACGACTAAAATTACAAGCATATCCCCGCATATGTTAAGGCATACTTTTGCCACTCATTTACTTGATAACGGCGCGGATATCAGAAGCGTACAGGAACTGTTAGGACATGCCAGATTATCGACAACACAGATTTATACCCATGTTTCAAGGGAAAAGCTGAAAAAAGTCTATATGGATACTCATCCGCATGCAAAGGAGTAGGTTTATGAGAAATAGAGGTTTTGAAATTGTCAAAGGCTATGAAGACTTAGATATTGTAATACCTAAACGACAGACATTAAAATCGGCCGGTTATGATATCGCTTCATGTGAGACAATAAGTATTGAACCGAATGAAGTAAAGTTGGTAAAAACAGGATTAAAAGCATATATGCAAGAAGATGAAGTGTTAAAAATTTATATTCGTTCCTCCGTTCCTTTAAAAAAAGGCTTGATGCTGGTAAATAATGTCGGTATTATCGATTGTGACTATTATAACAACGAGAAAAATGATGGTCATATTATGCTGCCCTTATACAATTTTTCCAAACAACTGGTCATAATAAATAAAGGTGAGAAAATCACACAAGGTATATTTGAAAAGTATTTAACCGTTGATGACGACTCTCCTATCCAACAAATAAGGGCCGGTGGTTTTGGAAGCAGTGACAAATAAAATAAAAAAAGTCAGTCAAAAAGTTGCAATGCCTTGATAAATGTGATATACTATAGAGCGGCAAAAATACACACACAAATGAGAAAATCGTCGTGTGCTAATGATTTAGTGGCGGTTTTTGTGGAAATTTGTGGAGGCCAAACAAAATAAAACCAGGAGGAACTTATACATGTCTGTTGTATCAATGAAACAATTATTAGAAGCAGGTGTTCATTTTGGACATCAAACCCGTAGATGGAATCCAAAGATGGAAAAATACATCTATGCAAAACGTAATGGTATTTACATTATTGATTTACAAAAATCACAAGAAAAAATTGAAGAAGCTTACAAGATAATCTTTGATATTGTGCAAAACAACGGAAAGATTTTATTTGTGGGTACAAAAAAACAAGCACAACAAGCCGTTAAAGAAGAAGCTGTCCGTGCCGGTCAGTATTATGTTAATCAACGCTGGTTAGGTGGTACATTAACAAATTATACTACGTTAAAAACACGTATTAATCGTTTATTTGAATTAGAAGCAATGTTTGAAGACGGCACAATTACTAATTATCCGAAAAAAGAACAAATTCTTTTGAAAAAGGAATTAGAAAAATTACAGAAATTCTTTGATGGTATAAAGGATATGAATCAACTACCTGATGCCGTGTTCGTCATTGATCCAAAAAAAGAAAAGAATGCGATTTTAGAAGCGCATAAATTAAATATTCCGGTTTTTGGTATTGTTGATACGAACTGTGACCCGGATGAAGTGGATTATGTAATTCCAGCAAACGATGATGCAATTCGTGCTTTAAAATTAATATTAACGGTAATCGCAAACGCTTGTGTTGAAGCGCAAGGCGGTAAGATTGTAAATTTAAGTGATGAAAAAGATGATGAAATAAACCCAAATGTATTAATTGAGAAAGTAGTTGAAGTTGAAGAGGAGACTACTGAATCTGCAGAATAATAGTAATTCTTGTGGTGGTAAAGTAACTCCTTTATCACCCTTTTTTAAAATGATTTTTAATAAGATTTAGGAGGAAAATTATATGATGGTAACAGCACAAATGGTGAAGGAACTTCGTGAAAAAACAGGTGCAGGTATGATGGATTGCAAAAAAGCGCTGACGGAATGCGAAGGAAATATTGAAGCAGCGATTGATTGGTTAAGAGAAAAAGGTATCACTAAAGCAGCTAAAAAAGCTGACAGAATAGCTGCTGAAGGTTTATGCAATGTAGTTGTTGACGGTAATGTGGCAATTATTTATGAAATTAATTCGGAAACAGATTTTGTGGCGAAAAATGAACAATTTTTAAGTTTGCTTAATAATATCGGCGAAATGTTAATCGAAGGAAAACCTGATGATATTAATCAGGCGCTCGCATATGTTCACGAAGGGAAAACCATTGAATCATATGTTATCGAAGCAAGTGCTAAAATAGGTGAAAAAATCACTCTAAGACGTGTTGAAAAGGTGACTAAAAATAATGATGAAGTTTTTGGCGTATATAAACATATGGGTGGTAAAATAGCCGTAGTTACAGTTTTACATGGTAATAATGAAGAAGTGGCAAAAGACATCGCCATGCATGTGGCCGCAATCAATCCAAAATATATCGATGAAAATGCTGTTAATCCAAATGATTTGGCACATGAAAGAGATATGTTCACTAGAGAGTTTGAAAATGAACTAGAAAGTGAAACTAATGAAAAGGCAAAAGAAGCAAAAAGACAACGTATTCCACAAATTGTGGAAGGAAAAGTCAAAAAATGGTTGAAGGAATCCTGCTTAGTGGAACAACCATTTGTGAAGAATCCTGATATTACTGTTTCCCAGTATACAAAAGAGCATAATAGTAAGGTAGTTTATTTTATCCGCTTTGAAGTTGGCGAAGGTATTGAAAAAAGAGTCGATAACTTTGCCGAAGAAGTAATGGCACAAGTGCGAGCATAATTTTAGGGCACTATGTGCCTTATTCTTAAACTTTAAAAAGGATGGTTATAAATATGGATAATAAGTATAAAAGGGTTGTCTTAAAATTAAGCGGTGAAGCCTTAGCAGGTGACAAACAGGTTGGAATCGACCCAATGACTGTGAAAGAAATCGCTAAAGAAATTAAAGATGCATATCAAACCGGAGTTCAAATCGCTATTATTGTTGGTGGTGGCAATATTTGGCGGGGAAAATCAGCTAGTGAGATGGGAATGGAAAGAGCAAGCGCAGATTATATGGGAATGTTGGCCACAGTGATGAATGCTTTGGCACTGCAAAATGCTTTGGAGTTATTGGAAGTTGAAACACGGGCTATGACATCTATAAGCATGGAAGCAGTTGCCGAACCTTATATCCGTCGTCGTGCCATCAGACATTTAGAAAAAGGCCGTATTGTTATTTTTGGCGGTGGAACCGGAAATCCATATTTTTCCACGGATACCACGGCTGCTCTTAGAGCGGCGGAAATTAATGCGGATGCGATTTTAATGGCTAAAAATAAAGTTGATGGGGTATATGACAGTGATCCTGCCATTAATCCAAACGCTAAGAAATACGATTATCTGTCATTTTTAGATGTGGTTAATCGTGATTTAAGGGTCATGGACTCAACAGCAGCAACATTGTGTATGGATAATAATATTGATGTTGTTGTGTTTAATATGAATACAAAGGGTAATATAAAAAAGGCCGTTGAAGGTCAAATAATTGGAACTACTGTAAAAGGGAGATGAGAATATGCCAGATACTATTTTATTAGATGCTGAAGAAAGAATGGAGAAAGCAGTGGAAGCTTTGCGTCATGATTTAACATCCATAAGAACAGGACGGGCTAATGCTAGTGTTTTAGAACATATTACTGTTGATTACTATGGTACACCAACACCGATTAATCAAATGTCTACAATCACAACACCCGAAGCACGTTTATTAGTTGTAAAACCTTATGACAGATCCATGCTTCATACTGTCGAAAAAGCAATCTTGGCATCTGATTTAGGCATTACACCATCAAATGATGGACAAGTAATTCGTATAGCATTCCCGCAGTTAACAGAAGAAAGACGTAAAGAGTTGGCTAAGCTTGTTCACAAACAAGGAGAAGAAGCTAAAGTAGCAATTAGAAATATCAGACGTGACGCTAATGAACAATTAAAAAAACTTGAAAAAGACAGTAAAATAACCGAGGATGACTTAAAGGGCTATACTGAAGATGTTCAAGAATTGACCGATACTTATATTGAAAAAATTGATGGTGTAGTTGCCGAAAAGGAAAAAGATATTTTACATGTATAATAAAAAGTTCTTTGTCAAATGGTGTTGGTAAATAAATTTCCAATATCCTGACTTAATAGGTTTAAGCAGAAATGCTTAGACCTTTTTGCTTATTAATTAA
>JAWLBU010000029.1:0-32265 GCA_041687555.1 Haloplasmataceae bacterium
TAAAAAAAGATGAAAATAAAGTAAGTAAACAGGAATATGAACAATTAGAATTGTTTTAGAATTACCAATAATTGACTAATTAGGTAAAATATTATATAATTTACTAGAATTCGATAAAATAAGGGGGAAAAACCGAAAATGAAGGCGCTCATAAGGATTATTTGGTTTGCTGTTGCTATTGTTTTGCTTCAAAAGGTCGGAGGAAATATGATATCAACTAATGTTGGTAGCTTCTCGGACAAGCTTAATACCTTTGTACCAAATTTCTTGCAAGATAAAATAGATTTTAAAGATTATTTAGATATTACATTTATTACACAATTAATTTTTTCTGTAGTCTTATTTTTAGGACTAGATTTAATTAGCGGTGATATCAAAGGATTAATAAAGGGACCAATTAAATTATTGTTGAACGGTATATTGTACTTTCTTGGATTCTCAGTAATCTTTATTATATTGGATGAATTTTCAATAATTTTATAGTATTTTGCCGAAATTTGTCTTTTATTTTAATCAAGTTAATGTAGTGAATATGTTTAAATGGAAATAATTTATTTTTTTGACGAATAAATATTTCCATTTTTAATTTTATGATATATAATTAAGATAATTATAGGGGGGATATATATGTATTTTTTTCCAAATATCAAAACGACACCTTTTGCACCTCAATTAATTAAGCAATTGACAAAATTATACGAAAATAAAGGAAAAGAATTATATTATCTATCATTAATCAAAAATGACAGTAAAGTAATAAAAACAAATGTAATTGAAGCCGATGCCGAATATTCCGGTCATATTTTACATATTGATTTATCCAATCAAAAATATAAATTATTAACCCAGCAAGGATTGACTCCGACAAACAGAAAGGAAAAACTAGTAGCTAATTTCTTAAAATTCTTCCAGATCATGCATAAAGCAGAATCCAACTGGAAGCTTTCCACAAACGGGGTAATTGAAATACAGGAATTTATTTTTCATGAGTTTGATCCAAATTCATCTATCGAAAGAAAAAGAAATCGTTTGGAAAAGAAAAATGAATTAGATAATCTGGTTGTACAATTTAACCGTTTGATAAATGAAAACGAGTGTGAGTTAATCACCTTATTCTGCGCGTTTATTATCGATTTTATTAATTTACGCGTCTTTGACGATTATAATGAGTTTATTGGCATCATATTATTAATGTTGCTTTTAAAACAATATGGATATAAAGTGGTTGATTATATCAGTTTCTTTAAAGCGATATTTGAAGCGGAGGAAAAATATATCGCATCTGTAAATAAGTCATCGCTTAACTGGGGGATTGGCTTACCGCAGTATCATTTCTTTGCTTTATTTGTGATTGATATCTTAAATGAAATGTATGATAACTTTGACAAGTTATGCAATAGTTTCCAAAACGATAAACAATACAGTAAAGAGGAACTAGTTGAACAAATTGTCTACGGTTTTAACAACTATTTTACTAAGGAAGACATCAGAAAATACAATCCATATATTAGCGATTCTACCATTAATCGTTCGCTAAAGAATTTACGTGAAAGAGGAATCATCGAACCAACGGGGAAAGGACGTTCTGCTAAGTGGCGGAAGATGAGACAGGGGAAGTATCAGACATTCTAAAATAAACAGGAGTTGAAAATGTGTTAACTAATTATCATACGCACCATCATTTTTGTCGGCATGCCATAGGTAATGTCGAAGATTACGTCAAAAAAGCAATCGCTGAAAAATACGATATTATAGGTATCTCCGATCATGCACCCCTGCCTGAGTATTATAATGACAGAATGACATTGGATGAGCTACCAATCTATTTGGAGGAAATAGAGACATGTAAACAAAAGTATCGGGATAAGATCGTGATTAAAGCAGGACTCGAAATCGAGTATTTTTCTACTTGTTTTTCATATTATCAATCGTTAAATCAAAGACTGGATTACTTGATTCTGGCTATTCATGATTTTATTTATAAAAATAAAAGGTACTGCAGTTACGAAATTAATAATGATGAAATCTTGGAGGGTTATTTTGAAACACTTTTTTCGGGGATTAAATCACACTTCTTTTCCTTTGCGGCTCATCCGGATATTTTTGCCTTCTCGTATAACTTTAATGATAAAGCAAGATATTATACGGAAAAGTTGGCTCAGATTTGTCTTGAAGAGGATTTTATACTAGAATTTAACGCCAATGGTTATAGAAGGGGTAAGAGCGTTATTTGCGGTGAATATCGTTATCCTTATCCGTTAATGGAATTTTGGGATATCATAAAAAAACATAATGTAAAAGTAATGGTTAATTCTGATTGTCATCAGCCTAAATTATTAAATGATCAATATGAGCAGTATGCAAATGAAGTTGCACGCAAGATGGGATTAAATATAGTAAAAGTGTTATAGAAAAGTGGGTGAGGTAAATGAATCTAACGGATAATCAAAATCAGATTATCGAATCAGATTTAGGGCAAATCTATCTGATAGAGGGTTATACTGGTGTAGGGAAAACGACAGTTTTATTAAAAAAATATGAACAACTTTTTAAAAAACACAAGATCTCAAATAATGATGTCATTTTTATTGTCAGTGATGAGCTTAAGAAATACATCATATCACAAAAATATTTATTATTATCCTCTAAATCCAATGTTTTATATATCTATACCATTAATGAACTAATCTATAAATATTTAAGCAAGATAGAATTACCGCTTTTTCAGAATACGATTGATAAGAATGAAAAGAAAAAGATTTTGGAAGATATTATTTTATATAATGACGACATCAAGGATTATGACGATTTGAATATTGATTTTATTATGGATGAAATCAATTTTATCCAAGCCAATATTTGCTTAAAGGATGAAGCAGAGATCAACATCACATTGAATAAAGAGTTAAAACAGTATCTAATCACACCTAGAAGGTCACCTCATAAGGGATTATTGTCATTTAAAGAAAAAGAAGCGATATGGTCAGTTTATCAGGAATTTATCAATAAAGTATTGCATAAAGACATATTTGATGAGGAGACATTTTATCAAAGCTTTTTACGGTTATTATTTCATCAATCAGAAAGTAATGAATTAGGAATACAGTTCGGGCATATTTTTATTGACGATATTCAGGACTTTTCCAAGGTACAGCTCGATGTCTTGTATTGTCTTCTTAAAAAAGATAATCCGCTTCATTCATGTTATCTGACGCATGATGAGATAAAGTCGAAGGACCGTTATAAAAATTATAAAAATAGTTTATTGTTCCAGTCAGTTAATCAGACTATTGTACTGGATACGAATTTTCGGAACAGTAAGAATGTCTTTAATATCATTAAGGCTAATTTGACAAAAAATGAACTAATAGATCCGTATTTACCTTACACGTGTATTAAAGATGAGGTTTACAAATCAACCTTAACATTTTACTACAATAAACGATCGGATGAGAAAAGTGATGTCTTTTTTGACCGACTTGATATATTGGTTAAGAATATGAATTATACATACAAAGACATTTTGGTGATGTTTAATGATATGGATAATTTAACTGAAATTAAGGAACAATGCCAATTTAACAACATTAAAGTATGTGATATCTTTGACCATCATGAAAAGAAGGATGTGAATGCTCTTACCTTTGTTCATAAAACGCAAATCACGAGTTGTGAATTTAAGGTAGTTATCATTTATGATGCTGAGAATAAAAAATTATGTAACGGGCCGATAAATAAAATTATAAATATAAATAATAATTTTCTTGATTCCATATACTTTTATACCGCATTGGGGAATGCGACCGATTTCTTAATCATTAATTCATCTTTTTCCGAACCGTCGCATTTACTATTACCTTCGTCCATTTCTTATCAGGACTTTGTCTTTGAAGTCGGTTCTAAATTTGAGATAAAATCGACCTTAAATGTATATCGTATCAGCGATTTTATGAATTTCATCAAGGATAACCTCGTAAAATACTATGGATATTCAACTGAGGACTTTAAATCACATCCGACATTTGATCTATTAATTGATACAAATGAGATTAATATAGGGATAAAGATTCTAGATAATAATATAAATAGCGAGGTTATTCAATCAGTTTTAAATTATGGTAATGATTTGACGTATATTGTTATTTTCGATGTGCATCATTATTTAACCTTTAAGAAAGAAAACCAGGAATTTGTTAGGGTAGTTGATATCCCTAATAAATAAAGAAAGGATGTTATTATGTTGAAAAAAGATAATTATCTGTTCATCGCTTTGTTTTTGGTATTTGGCGCTGCTTTAGGCTTATTGGCTTCAATACTTCTTGAAGAAAATATTCCCTTGCTGATGATTATAGGCGGAGCAATCGGATTACTAATAGGCACAGGTCTTGACTTATTAATAAATCACAATAAAGAAAAATAAATATAAGAAAAGAGTTTACAATAACTCTTTTTTTATTATGATATTTTTAATACCTAAGAGTCATACTATATATGAAAAATAGGATGACTTTTTATATTTAACAAACTAAATATTGTTATGATATTACTTGACAATTTACTTATATTAGATAATGTTAAGAAAATTTAGCAGATATCTATTGACAAATAGAGAAAATCTTATATAATATTAAATTGTTTATAATAATTAAACTTTCTGTTTATATTCAGAAAACAAAGTAGGTGAGAGGAATGAATATCGGCAGTAAAATTAAGCAATTAAGAATGGAAAACGGTTTGACCCAGGAAGAATTAGCAGACAGATGCGAATTAACCAAGGGTTTTATCTCTCAAGTAGAAAGAGAAATGACGTCTCCTTCAATCGCAACTCTATATGATATATTAGAGGCTTTGGGTACGACATTGGGAGACTTTTTTGCTGGAGAGGATGATGAAAAAATCGTTTTTAATATGGATGATGTCTTTGTAAAAGTAGATGAAGATTACAAGATGAAGATTAATTGGATAATTCCCAATGCTCAAAAAAATGAAATGGAGCCTATTTTAGTTGAATTGGAACCTAACGGTTTATCCTATAGACATACTCCGCATCCCGGAGAAGAATTTGGTTATGTGCTTGAAGGTGAGATTGAGTTAATCCATGGGAAAAGAAAGTTAATTGTCAAAAAAGGGGAATCATTTTATTTTTTCCCTAACAAAGAACATTACATTAAAAACAAATCCAATAAAACGGCCCAAATTCTGTGGATCTCTACACCACCAAGTTTTTAAGGAGGTACAAAATGTATAATGAACATAATATATCCGGTAGTGGCAGTAAAACACGCATTTTTAATCAAAGTAATGTCAGTTCAAACAAAACATTAATCGAGATAAAAAACCTATCAAAGGAATTTGATGGTGAAATAGTACTTAAAGAAATTGATTTAACAATTAAAGAAAACGAATTTGTCACTTTATTAGGTCCCTCGGGGTGTGGTAAAACAACAATTTTGAGAATACTGGCCGGTTTTGAAAAACCTACTACGGGAGATATTTTATTTGAAGGACAGTCTTTTTTGCATTTACCACCCAATAAAAGACATGTTAATACCGTATTTCAAAGATACGCGTTATTTCCACATTTAAATGTTTTTGAGAATGTCGCGTTTGGCTTACGAATTAAAAAAATGAAAGAAAAAGATATTGTTCAAAAAGTAAAACAAATGTTGAAACTGGTAAAACTAGAAAATTTTGAACATCGCAGTGTCAATCGTTTATCCGGTGGACAGCAGCAAAGGGTGGCTATAGCCAGAGCTTTAGTTAATGAGCCAAAGGTACTCCTGTTAGATGAACCGCTTGCCGCATTAGACTTAAAATTACGACAGGAAATGCAGTATGAACTTAAGGAAATGCAAATGGAAACAGGGATTACCTTTATCTATGTCACACATGATCAGGAAGAAGCCTTAACAATGAGCGATACCATTGTGGTGATTAATAATGGTTTAATTCAGCAGGTTGGCAGCCCGATTGATATTTATAACGAACCAAAAAATCGTTTTGTCGCGAACTTTATTGGTGAAAGCAATATCATTCCGGGTGTGATGATTGATGATTATAAAGTGAAATTTGAAAATCATGTCTTTGATTGTGTTGATAGAGGTTTTCATCATAATGAAGCCGTGGATGTCGTAATAAGACCTGAGGATTTACAGATAATTAGTAAGGATAATGCACCAATTGTCGGAGTAGTGGAATCAATCATTTTTAAAGGTGTCCATTATGAAATATGCGTCATCGTAAATGGAAAAGAATATGTTATCCATACGACAAAAAGGGCAACAATCGGTGATACTGTTGGACTTACTGTTGAACCTGAAAACATTCATGTCATGGAAGTAGGTGCATCACCGGATGAATAAATCACTTAAGTCGTTATTATATCCCTATGTCATATGGATATCGATCATGATTTTGATTCCATTCTTTCTCATCTTTTTATATAGTGTGACCGTAAGTAAAAGCGGTAGCCCGGCGACATTTAAGTTTACATTGGACCATTATCGTAATTTTTTCAGCACATACAATCTGAATATTTTATATAAATCATTGATACTTGCGATTCAAACAACAATTTATTGTTTGGTAATGGGTTACCCAGCAGCTTGGTTTATTACGAAAGTAAAAGCAAGTAAACAAAGCGTCATTATCTTATTTTTTATCCTACCAATGTGGATAAATATGTTACTAAGAACCTATGCCTGGCAAATTATTTTGGGAAGAAGCGGTGTCATCACTTCCATCCTCGGTTTATTCGGAATAGATTCTCAAGGTCTGCTTTATACTGATGCTGCGGTTATTATCGGTATGGTATATAATTTTATTCCCTTCATGGTATTACCCATATATACATCACTGATTAAAATCGATCATAATTTGATTGAAGCAGCCAACGATTTGGGAGCAAATACAAAAGAAATATTTATGAAGGTAATATTTCCGTTATCTATTCCCGGTGTTATCACCGGAATAATCATGGTCTTTTTACCGGCCGTTAGTTCATTTGCGATTCCCCGTTTGTTAGGGGGAGGTCAGTATGTACTCATCGGTAACCTAATCGAAAAACAATTTTATTTATTAAACAATTGGAACTTTGGTTCTGCTATCTCCGTAATAATTATGATATTAATCTTATTATCGATGAAGTTTATGCAGAAAACCGATGAATTTAAAGCAAAAGGAGGAGCAACGATACCATGGTAAAATCATTAAAAACGCATCAGTTGTTTTATTTAATATTAATGTTTTTATTTCTCTATGCTCCGATTTTTGTCTTAATATTGTTTTCGTTTAATCAATCCGAATCAATGGGCAGATGGGTCGGATTTTCACTAAGGTGGTATAAGGAATTATTCAGAAATGAGACAATTCAGAAAGCATTTTTTTACACGGTTACCTGTGCTATCATCTCAACGATTGTTTCAACCATCTTAGGAACAGTCGCGGCTCTAGGAATATATCGGGCTTCCAGAAGCTTAAAAGCATATGTTTTAAACATAAATTATCTACCTGTAATTAATCCTGATATCGTTACGGCTGTATCCTTAATGATTCTTTATGTGTCAATCGGTTATCAAAGAGGATTTTCTTCGATGGTTTTAGCGCATATCATGTTTAGCACACCTTATGTCATATTAACAGTACTGCCTAGATTAAATGCCATGGATCCAAATTTGATTGATGCCGCTAATGATTTGGGAGCTACACCTTTTCAGGCCATCAGGAAGGTCATTATACCTGAGATAATGCCGGGAATTATTGCCGGAGCTTTAATTGCGTTCACGATGTCCATTGATGATTTTGTGATAAGTTATTTTAATACATCAAATGGTGTCACTAATATTTCAATAGAAATCTATAACATGGCCAAAAGAAGAGTAAGACCGACGGTAAATGCCTTAGCAACCTTAATGGTTACCTTCATCGTCATGTTAGTGTTAATTATCAATAAAATAGGAAGCAAGAATAAATTTAAGGAGGAATAAAGTGCAAAAAATCATTATAGGTCTATTTTTATTTATTTCTTTCTTCATTGTTTTCACTCTGTCAAATTCTAAGGTTAACGCCGAAGAAAAAATTACTTTAAATGTGTACAATTGGGGTGAATACATTGGAGAGGATGTTATTTCCTTATTTGAAGAGGAATATCCTAATGTGGAGGTAAACTATACTACATACGATTCTAACGAGACAATGTACACGATGTTAACCGCGGGAGATGCAAATTATGATGTCATCATTCCCTCAGATTACATGATTGAACGCTTAATTAAAGAGAATCGTTTAGTGGAACTCGATAAAACGAAAATTCCTAATTATAGTAATATCTCAGAAAGTATTATTGAAAAACTAGATGAGGAATATGGCGAAAACTTTAATAAATATACCGTTCCATATTTCTTTGGCACAGTGGGAATTCTATATGATACTACTAAAGTAACAAAGACTGTGGACTCATGGTCAATATTATGGGATAAAGATTATAAAAAAGAAATCTTTATGTATGACAGTCAAAGAGATTCATTGATGGTAGCATTAAAATTATTGGGTTATTCGATGAATAGTACCAATAAAGATGAACTTAATGAAGCCAAAGAAAAGTTAATTGCGCAAAAACCTTTGGTTTATTCATATGTTACGGACTCTGTCATCGATCAAATGATTAGAAGCGAAGCAGCACTGGCAGTTGTTTACTCAGGAGATGCGGCATATATTATGAGCGAAAATGAAGATATGGAATATGTCATTCCAAAGGAAGGTACTAATTTCTGGATTGATTCTATGGTCATCCCAACAACCAGTCAGAATGTCGATATGGCACATAAATTTATTGATTTTATGTGTGATCCGGAAATAGCGCTGGCCAATACGGAATATGTAATGTACTCTTCACCGGTTGAATCAGTATTTAATGAAGTAGTAGGGGAAGAGTGGGCTGATAATATTGCCTATAATCCTGAAGTAATCGATGTTTTCGGTGGAGATATCCGAACCGAAGTATTCAGAGATCCGGGAGAGTTTGTTAAAGTATATGATGAAGTCTGGCAGGAGGTATTAGCACCTGAACCTAATTATCTAATTCCTATCATTATCGGAGCCGTAGTATTGTTAGGTATTGGCGGTTACTTCTTGTATAAGAGTAAGAAAAAAGATTACTAATAATTATAAAAAAACATATCAACTATTTAAGCTGATATGTTTTTTAATTTAATTTTTTACTTTATCTCTATATTTAGCCAAAACAAAACTTAAAGATAAAAATACCGGAGACATAAGACATATTACCAATGAACTAAAGATTTTTGGTGGAAAAAATATTAAATGCAATAAAGTATAAATCTTGTCTATAAGTAACCATATAATAGATATATAAGATACATTGGAATATTAATAAGAAAATGAATAAATAATAATTTTTTCATAACCACCCTCATGTCCTTTGAATTTTTGAATTATAACTAGGAAATATGCATAATCCGACAAAATATACACATTCTTAATTTAATTTACATACATTATATAACATTTTACCATTTATTGGAAGTAGGTATTTTTTTCTTTCTATATATACAATATTAGTAACTTCATTGTTATATTTATATCCAGATCTTATTTATCATTTCAATTATCTTCTTTTTTTGTCTCTCGTTTTTTTTTATAGAGTAGTGTAGTTAATAATTTATTTTAATTTATTATATTTTATATTTGATTTTCGAATTCTTTAATGGATATTATGTATCACGTTCAGGAATTCTTTTTTATTTGCTCCTTCTGCTTTCTTATTCTGGATTGCATATAATCAACTTCCTATAATAAGTCTTATGTAAACTAATAAGATTTTGTATTTTCTGTATTATTTTATAAATACTATACAATAAAATTTAATATTTATAATAAATTTACATTTCAATTTTCAGAATTGTAGTCTTTAAATTATATCAATTATATCTAATTTGTATATATTATTACTTTTATTAATGCAATATTACCTACTTTGTATTACATTTACATATTTATTGTTTAGTAATATATTGGCATATTTTATTCTAAAATTTTAGTATATATAAACTTATTTATTATAAAATAAAATGGTTATATTTATATTAAAAAAAAATGTCAAATAGTAATTTTTAACGGATGAAGAATCGACAAAATTCTATTATGATAAATGTAGTCATAAAAACAAATGAAAAAAGCGATAAATTGGAGTATGATTAAAGCTTATAATATTGTCACAAATTGGATCATTGAATGTATTTTTTTATTTAGATGAAATTAGTACTCTATTAATAAAAATGATGATGAATTTATGAAATTGATCCTGGTGTTCTTTTTTTATCTAAAATCTTATCTGTTTTTACATTTTTTGACTTAAGTTTACTTTAATTTCTTTATTTTTAAAGGTAAATTCGATAAGATTGTAGACAATTGTAGAGTGTGAAAACGATTAAATAGTTAATTACTCATTCGACAAATATAAATAATGTTAAATATATTTGATTGAAGCTATTGACTATATTTAATAATAAATGTGAAAAAAAAGAAACACTAAGTTTCTAAAGAAACATTTAGTGTTTCTAATGGATAAGGTTATGTAGGTATTTACCTGATCTATATCTGATATAACATAAAGTATCCTTAATAATTAATTCAAAGGTAATAATCAGATAAATAAGCGGTATTGAAAGATCAGTAAATGTCACTAATATAAACGACATTGGAACTGCGTAAAACCATAAAGTCATAAACTCTAATAAAAAGGCTGCTTTTGTATCACCGCCACTGCGCAATATACCAACCATAAATGTAACTGCCAATAAATTAAACGGCATATATAGGGCAAAAATGAAAATACAGTATTGAATATTTTGAATAATTGATACTCCCTGTTCTTTAAACACTATAGGAATTACGGGGATCGAAAGAATCAAGATAAATCCTGTGATTATTCCGAATCTAATAGAGTTGAAGATAAACAGTTTTGCATACCATTTTGCTTCGGTAAAGGCTTTTTCCCCTATTTTTTTACCTATCATAATGGCGCTGGAATTGGCAATTCCCATTGTAAAGACAGTTAATAACCCTACAACAGTTTCAAACAGCTGCATTGAAGCTAGCGCTTCGTATCCTTTTCTGCCATAGGCGGCAAATATTGCGATAATACCCAGAGCCCAGAAAAATTCATTTCCCATGACCGGAAGTGATTTTTGAAAGACCTTTTTTAATAAGGCAGGATCAAAGATATAGTTTTTTATTTTAAGCAACATTACCGGATTTTTACTTAACATAATATAACACATATAAATCAACAATTGCAGGAATCTGGCAATATTTGTAGCGATTGCCGCACCTTCGACACCCATTTCCTTAAAGCCAAAGTGACCAAATATCAGAACATAATTTAAGACTCCGTTAAAAATTACTCCTGCAAAGGATACAAAAAACGGTAACATTACCTTTTCCGTACTCCTGGATACCATCTCAAAGCTAAAAATAATCGCTGAGATAATAAAGGAAATACTTACTAATTTCAAATAACGTGCACCTAAATCGATAACGTCTTTTTCATCGATGAATAGATCGATGATCATTTCAGGAAAGGCAAATGACAGTACTGTAACAAAAGTCGAAATAACAAAACCGGTTATTATGGCGGTCATATATACTGTCTGCAGATGTTTTAAATCTTTTTTTCCCCAATATTGAGATATAAAAACACCGAAGCCACTGTATACTCCGTACAGTGTCACGATAAGTAAGAGAAAAATTTTATTGCTGCTTCCTACGGCGGCGACTTCATATGGACCAAGCTTACTAATCATATATGTGTCAATCATATTCACTAAAGAGTTCAGTAAAGCGGTCATGGCCATAGGAATAGCTAATCTGATTAAGTTTTGATAATAAACGACATTATTTGTATAAGCATATTTTTTAAACATATTTTACCACCTTTTAAACACCAGATGATTATACCATAAACAATGATAAGAATCTACAAAAAATGAGCTAACTTCTTAGCTCATTCAAATAAAGATAATATTTCCTCATTGGTCATTTTGGTGATGATTCCATCATCTTCGACAATAATGGAGTCAGCTAATTTTCTTTTAGCTTCCTGTAGATGTAAGATTTTTTCTTCAATGGTGTCTTTCGCAATTAATTTATAGACCTGAACTTTCTCCGTTTGCCCTATTCTATGTGTTCTATCAGTTGCCTGATTTTGGGCACTGACATTCCACCACGGATCATAATGGATGACAACATCGGCACTTGTCAGATTTAAACCCGTACCTCCTGCCTTTAATGAGATAAGAAACACTTTGGTATCATCATTATTAAAACTTTCTACTAAATGTAGCCGCTCTTCCTTTTTGGTTTCTCCTTCCAATAAATAGAAGGTTATCCCTTTTTCAATCAGTTTGTTTTTAATAATTGCGAGCATCGAGGTAAATTGAGAGAACAAAAGTATTTTATGCCCAGATTCTATTGAATTATCTATAAGTTCCAAGCACATATCACGTTTGGAGCTTTCTCCATGGTAATCATCATAATAAAGACTCGGGTCGCAGCATATCTGCCGTAATCTTGTTAGCATTGATAATATCATCATTCTATTTTGATTAAGACCGGTTGATATTATCTTTTCGTCGATTTCTTTTTTAATTAGGGCAACATTTGCTAGATAAAGTTTTTTCTGTTCACCCTCCAGGTTAGTATATAATATTGTTTCTGTTTTATTTGGAAGTTCCTTTAATACATCTTTTTTTAATCTTCGTAAAATAAATGGTGTGACCAATCTTTTTAATTTTTCAAGTGCGTGAGTATTTTCATCTTTTACTATCGGCAATTCATAGTTTTGATTAAACTTAGGATATGTATATAAATAACCGGGTATGATGAAATCAAATATGGACCAGATTTCAGCGAGATTATTCTCAATCGGTGTTCCGGTTAACGCAAATCGACATTCGCTTTTGATCTGTTTTACCGATCTCGCATTTTGCGTGATATGATTTTTGATATATTGAGCTTCATCAATTACATGGTATTTAAAAAATTTATCCGTGTAAAGTTCAATATCTCTTTTTATATAATCATAAGAGGTGATAACGACATCGAAATCATTGATTTTACTTATCAGATCTTTTCTGACGTCTGATGAACCCATGATGGGTAAAACCTTGATATTCGGTGCAAATTTCTTAAATTCCATTTCCCAATTTAACAAAAGTGATGCGGGACTTACCACAAGTGATGGTATCACCTTAGCGGTTTCATTGATATATGACTGAATTAAGGAAATCATTTGTATCGTTTTTCCCAAACCCATATCATCGGCCAGAATTCCGCCAAATCCATAATAGCTTAAGGTTTTTAACCATCTGAATCCCGTTTTTTGATATTTACGCAATATTTCTTTTAATGATTCCGGTATAATAAAGGTCGTATCATCGACATTTTTTATATCTCTTACCAGTTCCTTAAACTGATTGTCACGCTCTGATTTTATATATTTACTGTTTTTTAGAATATTATCGATGAATAAAGCCCGGTACTTCGGGACAAAAACCAAATGGTTTTCAATATCCTCCGCATCTAAATCCAGACCTTCGGCTATTTGCGCCAATTCCGATAATGAATTATCCTCTAAGTGAATGAATGTTCCGTCCTTAAGTCGGTAATATTTTTTATTGCGTTGATAATTGCTTAATATTTCTCTTAATTCTTCCATTGGTATTTCCGACGTATCGATATGAAGATCGAGTAAGTGCTGGTTTAAGTTTACCCCGACTCTTATATTAGGTGATTTTCTTACTATACCTTTAAATTGCTCGGACACAAATATCTGCATATATTTTGCCAATTCTACCAAACCTTCAACATATAATTTTATGATCAGTTCATCGGCAAATATCTCATATACTCCTTTTTCCTTAGATTCATATTCAAAATATTTTTTGAGCATATTTTTCGCAATTAATTCTTCTTTAACATTGCGATAAATGTCCCCTCTTCTATCATCGAATGAATCAATTTCGTGATCACCATAAATAAATTTTAATCTTCCGACCACATGCTGATTAGTTTCCAAATCAATAAATAATTTAGAGACTAATGGAATAGGTTTAAATTCGCTTAATAAATCCATATCGGCATTAATGATTAACTCATCTTTGATTACCTGCAGCACATTGACACAAAAGCTTGACATATCCTGTTGACTTATAATCAATGACGAGCCTTTTTCCATTAGTGACTGCAGTAATATGCCGAGTTTATCGATATATTCTTCCGGTAAGCGGTACAAAGTGTCCTCAATTAACAGGTACTGGTATTTTTCTCCTTTTAAAATCGTAGCTTCCTTAAAATTAATGGAAAGATGGAAAGCATCAGCTTTTTGCTCAATTGAGAGAATAAGCGGAGGTTTTTTATCCAGAAATAAAACGTCAAGTTCCCGTTTGTTTTCTAATAATTTAATCGTTTTATCGATATATATTTCAAAAAATTTATCCAAAGCATTCGGTGATATCTTTAAATACCGATCGTCACTTTTATATTTAAAACTATTATCTGTCTGGAAAAACTGTGATTCGTAATATGTATTCAAGACAAATTTTACGAGTTCTTTGGAACTATCGGCAAAGTGATTAATATGATTGTACAAGGTTAAATTTTTTCCGTATTCCGTAATGCTATGGTTTATCATATCCTGATAAAATTTAGTTATACTCTTTATCACATATGGTTTGACATGACCTATTGTAAAGCTCATAAACAATTTATTATTATATATTTCAAGTTGGGGAATTAAGTGAACCTTCTGATAATTTGTCTCGGTAATGACTTCGTTTATGCTTTTATTGGTATATTTTGCGATCATATTCGCGGCGTATTTATCGGTTTTTGTGCCGGATATTTTTAAATGTGATGGTTTATGATCGATATCATAGTAATAATGTAATAATAAAGCGATAATATGCTTGCAGCAACCTTTATATGTATGAAATGCCTGACACTGGCAGTCATAATCTTCTAATTCACCATATTGGTTAATTTCCGCTCTGACATTATATAAGTTATTCAAACTGCCGATAACCTCGGCATTTAAATTAATGTTATCGGAGATATTTAGTTGATAATTTTGGACATGTCCGTTTTCATAATAATCAACACCACGTTCAAATGTCAGATTATTTGGTGCCTGTTGTTTAATTTGCTTAATATTCATGAAATACCTCCTCATCCTATTAATTTTATCCGAAATTAAATACTATGTAAATAGAAAAAGAAAAACAAGATATTTAATATTATATCTTGTTTTCATTAAATTACCGTAAATCAGTAAAAAAACTAACTCCGATTTCCGCATTATCAACCTGATAGTTTTCCGCAATTGTCGCGCCGATATCGGCAAACGACTGTCTAACAGGTAGTGCTTTTGGTTCTTTTAATAGTTTACTGTAAACTAACAGAGGTGTATATTCTCGGGTATGATCGGTACCGTGATGGATTGGATCATTACCGTGATCGGCTGTGAGAATCAATAAATCATCTGCTTTTAATCTATCAAGTATTTTACCAAGATAAGTATCAAATTCATTTATGGCCTCACCATAACCGATAGGATTGCGTCTATGTCCATATAAGGCGTCAAAATCAACGAGATTCATATAACATAAACCGGTAAAGTTCTTATCCATTTGGTTTAAGAAGATTTCACAACCGTCGGCATTGGATTTGGATTTGAATGCTTCAGTAATACCTTCTCCGTCATAAATATCGTATATTTTACCGATGGAAATTACGGAATATTTGTTATCTTTTAGGTGATTTAATACCGTTTTGGCGTATGGTTTTAAGGCATAATCATGGCGATTTGGTGTTCGTTTAAAATCATTTTTATTATTACCGACAAATGGTCTGGCGATGATTCTGCCAACCTTCCACTCGTCTCTTAAGGTCATTTCACGGGCAATTTCACAAATTCGATATAATTCCTCAAGAGGGACGATTTTTTCATGAGCGGCAATCTGTAAAACGGAATCAGCCGAGGTATACACAATCAATGCTCCGGTTTTCATTTGCTCCTCACCTAATTCGACTAATATTTCCGTACCCGATGCCGCTTTATTACCTATTACTTTTCTTCCGGTTTTTTGTTCAAGCTCAGCAATTAATTCCTGCGGGAATCCGGTATCCGTAAAGGTTTTGAACGGTTTTGTCACATGTAAACCCATAATCTCCCAATGACCCGTCATGGTGTCCTTTCCAACCGATTTTTCTTTCATTTTGGTATAATAGCCAATCGGTTTATCGATTGGTGGGACATTTTTAATTTCCGTTAAATTTCCATAACCAAGTTTACCCATATGCGGTAGGATTAATTTAAAATTTTCGGATATATGTTTTATGGTATTAGCTCCTATATCACCATATAGATGGGCATCTTCCAATTCACCACATCCTAATGAATCCAATACAATTAAAAAGGTACGTTTAAATTTCATTATTTATCTCCTTCTTTATTATCTTTTAGATGAATCTTGTTACGAGGATGAAATTCATCGATGATGCTGTTAAGCTTTTTGGTGTTTATATGAGTGTATATTTGTGTGGTAGCCACGTCACTGTGCCCTAATAATTCCTGAATGTAGCGGATGTCGGCCTGATTTTCCAACATGTGAGTAGCATAAGAATGTCTTAAAGTATGCGGCGAGGCATGGCTTGATATATTTAATTTTTTTAAATGTTCCTTTAGTATTTTCCAAAAGGCTTGTCTAGTAATTCTGAAACCGTTACGGTTCAAAAAGAGAATCTGCTTGTCATAGTTTATATTTAAAGTTTCTCTTTCAAAAGCGAGATATTTTTCCAATAATTTTAACGCTTTATTACCTATCGGAATAATTCTTTCCTTACTACCCTTGCCCTTGCATTTTAAGAAACCCATGGATAAATGAATATCTTCGATATTTAGGTTTACCAGTTCACTTACTCGTAAACCGGTGGAATACATTAATTCCACCATTGTTTTATTCCTGAACTCCACCGCATTTTCTTCGGAAAATGTTTCTAATAAAGCATCAATTTCCGGTAATGACAGGACATTTGGTAGGTCCTTTTCTAGTTTGGGTAATTCAATGAAAGAGGATACGTTTACATTGATATAATTATTAAGAAATAAAAACTTATGAAACATCTTGATTGATGTTATTTTTCGCGCAATTGATTTTGGTTTTAAACCCATGTCATATAATGAGCTTAGAAATTCGATGATATGCTCGCGTTTTATCGCTTTTATATCTGTCACACCAAGTTTATTTTGTAAGTAATCACAATACTGGATTATATCTTTATTGTAAGAGATAACGGTATTATTGCTTAATGTTTTTTCAATAATTAAGTAATTACAAAATTCATCGATATAATTATCCATCATGTTCACCGGATTTTTGACAGTCTTCACAGATACCGTTTAAAATTAACTCATGATTTAAAATCTGAAAATGGTAATTTGTTTCGATTTTTTGTTCAATCTGTTCCAATAAATCATCGTTCATCTCTATAACCTTACCGCACCTATTGCAAACCAAATGATGGTGAAAATGTTTTTCGTTTAAATCTAGTAAGTCATAGCGTGCATATTCCTCATTTTTAAAATTAACCTTTTTTAATATTCCTATCGTACAAAAAAGCTCTAAAGTTCTGTAAACGGTAGCTTGTCCGGTTTTGGAATCATTTAAATATTTAACAATATCCTCCGCGGCGTAATGTTCATTTCTGTTATTTAGAAAAATATTGAGAATTTCAATTCGCTGCGGCGTAATTTTTGCTTTACTTTCTTTGATTTTACGGATGTATCTGTTAAGTTCGATTTGCTTAAGGTCCATTATTTCCCCACCTTATATTAATGATTTTAAAATATCGATAAAAACATTGCCAAAAATACTCATAATAAGCGCATAAATAATTAAAGTACCAATCGCAAAATACAGTTGATTTAGATATTGATTAAATAATTGCGAGATATATTTGCGGTTGCTGTTTTGGATAAAAGTTTTGAAAATAGAAAGAGAGATGCGTATGGAATGACTTGATACATATATTAATAACGGAATTAATATTATATTTTGCGGAAAGGTATAAAAAAACCCGACTAAAAAACCCTGAAGTCCTAATTGATAAGTAAAACTACTTATGACAAGCCCATACATAAAACCGTCAAAAAAGACAATAAATACTACTAATATTATACCAATAATTGTCAATGATAAAAACCAAATCGCAAAAATATAAATGAAATGGGTAAAAAAACTCTTAAGTAACAACATAAAAGACTTTTCGGCTGAGAGTTGATGGATGTTATCAATGACAGGATTAATGACACCGAGGAGATTCTTATTGTTTAGCTCGTAACTAATCGCGTTACCCGACAAAAATCCGACAATAAAAAGAACAATCGTAAAAGCATAATATTGGAGATTATTATTGTATCTACGCACAGGTCTTTTATATTCGGTTTTTTCTTCGGTATAATAAACATAATTCTTAGAACTATGACGTCTCATAATTACCTCCATCAATTAATTCTTTCTCTAAATTATATTGATGGAGATTTGAAATTATTATGAAATAGTTCATTTATTTGCGAAATATTTACGGTTCAGATAATCTAATGTTTTAGGGAAAAACTGATATAGTATATTAACCAGACCGGATATTCGCGGAACATGACAGATTCTTTTTCTTTTTTTATATGAATGATATATTTTTTTTGCCACTAACTTCGGATCCAATTGGTTTTTAACAGTTTTTAGATAATTGGGATCAGAAAAAAATGGTGTTGTCACGGTTATTGGATGTATAGTTAAAACGTGTAAATCAGGGTTTTCTAAACGTAGTACATTGGAAAAGCCATATAAAGCAAATTTTGAGGCCGTATAGACACTTGACTTGATATTAGGTATAAAACTCAGGATTGAACAAACGTTAATCACAGAGCCTTTATTTTGCTTTAAATTAGCTAATAAAATATTCGTAGTTAAAATCGGTGATGTTAAGTTCACGGATATTTGCGAACTGATAGTATCTACGGATAAATCACCGACCAGTTCAAAATTGCCGATTCCGGCATTGTTTATTAAGCAGTCTATATCATAAGCATTGTTTATATCTTCAAAAACATTTTTTACCTGGGATAAATCATTTAAATCACAGGAATAAACGAGCACATTTACTAAGTATTGCTTTTCAAGTTCCTCTTTAAGTGTTTCCAATAAGTTTTTTCTTCGGGCAACTAAAATTAAATGATGACCATTTTTTGCGTATGTATATGCAAGTTCCTTACCTATTCCCGATGATGCTCCCGTTATTAACGTATATTTCATTTTCTCCTCCTATTTATGACGAATACCTTTTTTTATGGTATTATCGCCAAATTTACGGTTTATGTCATTCATGATTTTGATGATTTTTTCATTATCAGAATATTCTTCATAATTAAATAAATTGATTTGTTCGTAATAGTCCTTTTTTTCTACTAACTGCGATGTGGCGACACCTAACAAACGGATGGATAAATGCTTCCATAACTGATCGAATAAATCACAAACGAGGCCATATATTATTGTAAAATCATTTGTGTGATTTTCGATCGTTTTACTCTTGCTGTGGGTGTAAAAGTTAGCATATTTAATCTGTACGGTAATTGTTTTGGCTAAATAATTGTGGGCCACTAATCTGTTTATCACAATCTGCGTAAGCTTTTTGAGCTCTTCATAAGCCGTTTTATCATTAGTGATATTTTCTTGAAAGGTTGTTGAATTACCGATGCTTTTATATTCGTCATTCTTGTCAGGTTGAACGACATTATCACCGTAGCCTAAGGCATTTAAATAAAAATGGTTGAATTGATTTCCCAAAATCTGCTTGGCGATTGCTCTGTTTTCCGTTTTTATCAAATCACCAATTGTTTTTATCCCATTTTCGATTAACTTAGGTGCGGTTTTCTTTCCGATGCCGTACATCTCAATTATCGGTAAAGGCCATAATTTATCCTTTAATTCCCTGTTTCTTAATATGGTAATCCCCATTGGTTTTTTCATATCCGACGCCATTTTGGCCAAAAATTTATTTGTCGCGATACCGATACTTGTCGGTAATTGATATTCATCCTTTAGTTTCTGTTGTATTTCCTTTGCCAAATCAAGCGGATGAACTGTTTTACAGTATTCGGTCAAATCTAAATATGCTTCATCGATGGAACCAATTTCAATTAAATCGGTATATTTTTTTAGAAACTGGATAAATTTATGTGAATTTTCGATATATAAATCCATATTTGAAGGTATGATTATTAATTTCGGACATAATTTCTTAGCTTCAAAAACCGGCATTGCCGATTTTACTCCGAATTTACGTGCTTCATAACTTGCTGTCACGATAATTCCTTTATTAAATATCGCGTTTTTTCCGGCAATTGCCAAGGGTTTATTTCTTAATTCAGGATGATTAATGAGCTCACAGGAGATAAAAAAAGCGTTCATATCGATATGAAATATGATTTTTACCTTATTTTTCATTAAATCACCTCTTTTAATTTAAGCAATTTTATATTATAATAAAAATGATATACTATTATTATAACATTTTTATATTGAGGTGAAAATAATGGCAAACAAATCAAATAAAAAACCCGGACAGAATTCAGTAAAAAATTCAGCTTTGGCGATGAAAAAAAGCAGCAGCAATCTCAATCAATCAAAGACAACTAAAATTATTATGATTTTAATGATATTAGCGTTTGTGGGACCTGTTATCGCAGGGTTAGTAATATTATTCTTCTAATAAAAAAAATACTACACATGAATTTTATGTGTAGTATTTTTATCTTTAAGATGCTTTACGATGTTCTAATCGTAAGCGATCGGCAATCATGGCGATAAATTCTGAATTTGTTGGTTTTGATTTAGCTAAGCTTACGGTGTAACTGAAAATCGAACTAATGGCATCAATATTTCCACGATTCCATGCGACTTCAATTGCATGTCTGATAGCCCTCTCCACTCTAGATGAGGTTGTCCGATATTTTTTAGCTACTTCAGGGTATAGTACTTTTGTGATAGATCCGAGTATTTCAATGTTACTGTAAACCATGGCGATTGACTCTCTTAAGTATAAATATCCTTTAATATGAGCCGGTACGCCAATTTCGTGTAAGATAGCTGTTATTTCAGAATTTAAATCAGTTGGAGCTTCACTTTGAATAGCGAATACGCTATTCTTTACTTTTTTAGGTGCTACTTCGAATTTAGAACCTAAATCATTTATCAAGTCGATAATATGATTTACGTTAAATGGTTTCATGACAAAGTAATCTGCACCCAATTCAGATGATTTTACTAATAAAGATTCCTGATTAAATGCTGAGAATACGATTATATGTTTTGGCCGTTTATAGGTATTATCATTTTCTAGCTTCTGCAGTACTTGTATGCCATCAAAATTCGGCATTACTATGTCTAGTAACAATACGTCAACTTCTGTGGTTTTAAGTTTTTCCAGTAAACTTACTCCATCATAGGTGCAACCAATGACTTCCATATTATCCTGGAGATTAATAATCTCTCTCATCATCGTAACATGTTCTCTACTGTCATCGGTTATAAAGACTTTAATCTGTGACATGCGTATACATTCCCCCTCTAAAATATATCAAAAAAGCTTACAATTTAATTATAAATTACGATTTATATCAAGTTCAATACATATTTCATTTTTTCCGATTATTTTATATATATAATCGCTTTTTCGACATATTTTTATCGAATAATAATGACAAAATTGATAAATTAGAGTCGATTTTGTCGAAAATTATCACTACTATAAGATATCAATTCCCAAATCCTCTAACATATATTCAATGTATACTCCATATCCGATCGTTGTATCGTCAACTAGTACATGTGTTATCGCTCCTACTATTCGATTATTTTGAATAATAGGACTTCCGCTCATTCCTTGGATAATACCTCCTGTTTTACTTAATAATCGTTCGTCTGTTATCTTGATCTTTATTCCCTTGATGTCTTTTTTATCTTGTCTATAAGTCTCAATTATTTTAACATCAAATGATTCTACTTTGTCTTTATTTATTACCGTAAGTATTTGTGCGTCTCCTATGTGGACATCTTCTTGTTTGGCTATTTTTAATTTTGGTTTATTGACAAAAGCTTTACTGTCAATCTTACCGTATATTCCCGTTATGGTGTTATTGCTGATTCGACCGATGCTTTCTTTGCTGAAAATAGCCTTTTTCTCTCCAGGATTACCTCGTATACTTTTGTTAATGCTTGTTACTTCGGCATTTTTGATGACTCCCTGTGCTTGATATGTCTCAACATTAGGTACGTTTTTATCCTGTATTTGATGACCAAGAGCACCGAAGTAAAAGTCATTATAGATAAATGTTAGAGTTCCGATTCCCGTGATATTATCACGCAGGTAGATACCCAAACTAATCATGTTATTATCAGTCTTTGCCGGATACATTTGTTTATTTAAAAACTTATTATCTCGCTTTATAATCATATTCAAAGGTTTATTTTGATCTAAATTATATTTCGCGAGTTGCATTTTTACATCATCGATGGAATTTATCTTTTTACCATCAATTGATAAGATGATATCTCCGGCAAGTATCCCGGCATTCTGCGCCGGGTTGACTAATTTATCTTTATTTTTAACATTATAGGTATCAATTACGACAACATTTGTTTGCATTTCAATTCCAATTGTTTCCCCACCTGGAGTTAAATAAATATCTTCCACTCTTATTGCTTGATTCCCTAATGCGTCAATATTAATGAATAATGTTAAAAATACGGTAAATAGAATCGTCAGCACATGCTTTTTTACATTAATAATATCCATTCACCTCTTTCGTTGCAAGCTACATTTTTATTTTTGACTGATTTTAAAATTATATTAAACGAAAGAGACAATAAATAATGGAATTAAAGTAAATCGAAGTCAGATTATTTAATTTTTAATAAATTCTTAGCATTGTTTATGACAACTTCATTGATATTTTCACCGGCAATCATCTTAGCAATTTCTAACACCCGTTCTTCTTCATTCAATGATTTGACAACAGTGAATGTTCGGTTATGCTCTTCAATTTTTGAGATATATATATGATGATCACTGATTGCTGCAACCTGCGGCAGATGAGAAATGCATAGAACCTGAGTATTTTGTGAGATTGATTTTATTTTTTGACCAATTGCGTTTGCGGTGATTCCCGAAACTCCCGTATCAATTTCATCAAAGATTACGGTGGATAAATTCTGCTTCTCGGTTAATATCGTTTTTAAGCCTAACATAAAACGCGATAATTCACCGCCGGAGGCAACTTTTGATAAAGGTTTTGGCGGTTCACCCAAGTTAAATGAGACATTAAAATCAATAAAATCGAGACCATTTTCATGGAAAATCTTGTCATTTAAATAATCATTCTCATCTATTTGAATATGATTAAAATTAATAATAAAAGTTGTATTAAGCAATTTTAAGTCATTTAAATGCTCAATCAACCTTTTTTGAATTTCTTTAGCTATTTTTTGTCTCTTTTCCCTTAATGATAATCCCAAGGATAGGATATTATGATATTTTTCACTTAATTGTTGTTGTAGATCTTTAATAAGAAAATCAAAATTATCGATTTTTTCGATTTTTTCCGCTATTTGTTTTTGATATTCAATTAATCCTTCGATTTCCGTTTTATATTTTCTTTTTAATGCCGAATAGATGCTTAAGCGTGATTCAATCTTATCTAGTTCCTGTGGATTATAATCCAATGATTGAATTTCTGATAGCAGAACTTTATTAATATCTTCTAATTGGTAATAAATGTTTAATAAGACTTCATTCATGTCATTATATTTTGTGCTGATAAATGATAACTTACCCAAATGATTAGCGCTTTCATAGATATTTTCCAAAACCTTATTTTCTTCGAGCTTTTTATAAGCATTATTTAAATTTTCATAGATCTTATCAAAATTGGCAATTGATTTTTGTTGTTCGGTAAGCTCCTGATATTCGGCAAGGCTTATATGTGCTTGCTTAAATTCCTGTAATTGAAATTGATAAAAGTCAATTTTTTCCTGATTTGCCATATTTTCTCTGATTAATTCATGATAAGCTTTTAATTTATCCGCATAATCATGCAAAGCTGTTTTATATTCCTGTAATTCTTTATGGAATGCCTCATCGGCAAACGAATCAATTAAATATAAATAATTACTCGCATTGATTAACCTTTGCGTGTCATGTTGAACATGAACATCAACGAGATAAGTACCAATTTGTTTTAACTGATTTACGGTTACTAATTGTGCGTTTATACGGCATATGTTGCGTCCGTTCCGCGCGATTTCACGATTAATAATGATTGTTTGCGAGTCGGTTTCAATGCCGTATTCATTTAAAAATTCATCGATTTTTTGATTTTCGTAAAAAAACAGACCTTCGACGACGGCTTTTTCTTTATCGTGCCTGATCATCTCATTTGATGCCCGTTCACCTAATAATAAGTTAATGGCATCAATGATAATTGATTTTCCCGATCCGGTTTCTCCGGTTAAGACGGTCATTTTGTCGTTAAATGAAATGGTTAAATCGTCAATAATCGCAAAATCTTTTATTTTTAATTGAGATAACATATTTATCACCCACTATTTTAATTCATGTGCTTTATTTACAACAGTTTCTATATCAATAAACTTTGGTATATGTAAATTATCATTTTTTAAATGAATTAAGAATTCAATGTTTCCTTCCGTTCCTTTTATTGGTGAATAAGTTAAGTTTAATACGGAAAAACCAATGGATCGACAGAAGGTCAATATCTCATTTATCACCGAAAGATGAACTTTTTTATCTTTAACAATACCGTTTTTTTCGACGAGTTCCCTTCCTGCTTCAAATTGCGGTTTAATTAAAGCGACAACCTCACCGTTTTCCATTAAAATGGATTTTACTACCGGAAGGATCAGCTTTAAGGAAATAAAGGAAACATCGATTGTCGCAAATTCCGGTAAACCTTCGGTAAATAAATCGGCCGTAGCATAGCGAAAATTACAGCGTTCAATGCTTATTACCTGTTTATGACTTCGCATTTTCCAATCTAGCTGATTATAACCGACATCAACGGCATAAACAAGTTTAGCTCCGTTTTGTAGTGCGCAATCGGTAAAACCTCCGGTTGAGGCGCCGATATCAACCATTATTTTATCTTTTAGATTAATATTGAATTCTTTTAAGGCTTTTTCTAATTTATATCCGCCTCTTGAGACATAGGGACATGTGTCGCCTTTTACGGTTATGGTTTTAGTGACGTCTATTTTTTCTCCGGGTTTCATAATTTTTTCCTGCTCAACAAAGACTAAGCCGGCCATTATACCTCTTTTAGCCTTTTCCCTAGTATCGAAGAAACCTCGATCAACAAGCAATACATCGATTCTTTCCTTCATTATTGTTCACCCAATAATTTTTTGACAAAGGATAAAAGCGTTGCTTCGTCCAAATGTAAATCCTTATAAATAGCTTCTTTATCACCCTGAGGTACGAATTGCTCATCAATCGCAAAGCTATAAACATTACTGATATCATACTTTTTATTTTGCGCAAATTCCAGTATGGCGCTGTTCAAACCACCGATTTTAATTGCCTCTTCAAAAACAATTAACGGTTTGTTTTCTAAAAATAAAGCATCAAGCATCTTTTCATCTAATGGTTTAATAAAACGAGCATTAATTATTTTTCCATTTATGTTATTTTTTTGACAGAAGTTAAACAGGTATTGTAAACTAGGTCCGTAAGAAATAAATGCCAGATCATTTCCTTCTCTATACTTTGACCATGTTCCAATTTCAATACTATTAAAATGATGATTTTCTAATCCATCCGTTGAGGTATCGCCTTTTGGATAACGAATGAACACTAATTTATTGGAAATAAATGCGGTATATAATAAATCGAAGGCTTCTTTGGCACTGCTTGGCATCATTATCACCGTATTGGGAATATGCCTTATAAAGGCTATGTCAAATAAACCCTGGTGCGTATCACCATCACCGTCAACCAAACCTGCCCGATCTACGCCAATGACAACCGGTAAATTCTGACGTGCCAAATCATGATTAATTTGGTCGTAGGCTCTTTGAAGGAAACTTGAATAGATGGCGACAAACGGTTTCGTATTGTTTTTTGCTAGTCCACCGGCGAAGGTGATTGCATGTTCCTCGGCTATTCCCACATCAATCAATCTGTCCGGAAAAGCTTTCTCAAATATCTGGAGCCCCGAACCGTTTTTCATGGCCGGTGTTATGGCTACGATTTTTTTATCAGCCTTAGCCAAACGAGTAACGCCTTCACTTATAATATTACTCCAACTATCCGTATTTTCTTTTTGTTTAGCGATATTTTTTCCTGTTTTTATGTCAAAAGGTGACACACCATGCCAAAACCCTTCCGTATCTTCTTCGGCAAACGGATAGCCTTTCCCTTTTTTTGTTATTACATGAATTAAAACCGGTCCGTCAATGGCCTTGACATTATTGAAGGTATGAATCAAGGTTGGCAGGTCATGACCGTCAATCGGACCATAATAGGCAAATCCCATCTCTTGAAAGATATTCGGATGTAAAAAAAAGGATTTTATTCCGTCACGTAACCGCTTAGCAAAGTTAAACATATGTTTTTCTTTATTAATAACCTGCAAATAAAATTTTTTGGCTTTATTATATTTTCGGCTTAATCTCATTCGGTTTAGCATGTTCGTGATGGCACCGACATTTTGTGATATCGACATTTTGTTATCATTGAGGATGACAATCACTTTTTTTTCTGATTGACCAAGATGATTAAGCGCTTCAAAAGCCATACCACCGGTCAATGAACCGTCACCGATTATAGCCACGACATGATATTTTTCATTTAAATAATCCCTAGCATAAACAAATCCGGCCGCTGCGGAAATTGAAGTTGAGCTATGACCGGTTTCCCAAACATCATGAACACTTTCACTACTCTTAGGAAAGCCGCTCAAACCGTTATATTTTCGTAATTTATCAAAGTATTTGGCCCTACCGGTTAATATTTTATGGGTATATGCCTGATGACCGACATCAAAAATAATTTTATCATTGGGACTGTTAAATACTTTATGGAGTGCAACGGTTAATTCGACGACGCCTAAATTAGGTCCAAGATGTCCACCGGTCTTTGAAATACTGTCTATTAAAAAATCACGAATATCCTGACACAATTGACGCAACTCATCAAGTGTCATTGTCTCTAAAAACTCGGGATTTCTGATGTCACATAATTTCTGCATCATATCACTTCTTCCTGGATTTATTTATTTCTTTCAACGATTAATTTGAATATTTCTTCAATTAAATATGTATCTATTTTAAGACTCTTAATTAGATTTAATGCTTCATGATAGTGATTATTAAGTGCCTCTTTGGCTTTATCTAAACCTAATAAACTGACATATGTGTATTTATGGTTTTTTTCATCGCTGTTTAGCGGTTTGCCTATCAATTCTTTACTTCCTACGACATCAAGAATATCGTCTTTTATCTGAAAAGCTATACCGATATGGTAACTGACGTTTCTGATAACGGATATGACCTTATCCGACTGTTTTGCAATAATGGCGGGGGCAACTAAAGCAAATTCCACCAATTTACCTGTTTTATGGTAATCAATCTTTTTCAACATTTCAATATCGATTTCTTTATTCTCGTTTTCGATATCTAATTGTTGTCCGCCAATCATGCCATTGGCCCCACTCGATTTGGCCAGCTCCTCAATCAGTGAGACTTTTATTTCGGAATTAAGCCTATCATCACGAGCGATAAGCTGAAAAGGATTGACTAACAAACTATCACCGGCTAAAATCGCTGTTGCCTCGCCAAATACTTTATGATTGGTCAATTTACCACGGCGATAATCATCATTATCCATCGCCGGTAAATCATCATGAATTAATGAAGAGGTATGAATCAGCTCTAAACTGCAGGCGGTGTTAATACCTTTTAAAATATCCTCGTTAAAAGCTTTAAGCATTGCGAGTAACAACAAGGGTCTGATTCTTTTTCCTCCCGCAGTATATGAATAATAAATAGCTTCCTTTAATGAATCGGCTAAATTTAAAGATTCAATAAATGATCGATTTACCTCATCTATTTTTTGAATATAAATTGTGCTAAATTCTTCTAATTTCATATTATTCTCCCGTTTTTTCCTCATTTATTTTTACCACTAATTTTTCAGCCGACTGCAATTTTTGAAAACAAAAACCATATAATTCCAGTCCCCGTTTATATAACGTTATACTTTCGTCTAAATTTACAGTTCCTGATTCTAATTTCTTTACCACTTCTTCTAATTCAGCCATCGCCTGTTCAAAGGTCAAATCATTCATATAATTTCTCCTCTCTGTTTTTTACTTCACATGAAACCAATCCGTCTTTCAAATAAATGTCTAATAAATCATTGATATTTATATCCTTAATACTTAAAACGGGCCTATCATCCTTTTTAACCAAAGCATAACCTTTGTTTAAAATATTTAACGGATTTACCAGTTCTAATTTGCTTATCAACTGACTAAATTGGTTATAAAAGCGAGCGTAAATCCGTTCATAATAATAATCAAGTTTACCCTTATATGATTGCAATTTATCTTTTTGACCCGTCAAAAAAGCAATAGGACTATTTTTTTCCAATATCGCATGGTATTTATCTAGTTTAAAAAAATTCTGTTCATATAATCGACTCGGATTAATAAAAATATAGCTGTTTTTAAGTTTATTTAAGGAGCTTTGATAATTTCCTATAAGTGAAGTGATGATTTGCTTTAAATGCATCTTAATCTGTAGTAAATAATTGCTTAATTCTATCTTGTTTGGAACAGCTAATTCGGCTGCGGCTGTTGGTGTTGCCGCCCTTAAGTCACTGACAAAATCACTTATGGTATAATCTGTTTCATGACCGACGGCAGAAATAATCGGTATTTGCGAATGATAAATCGCATATGCCACTTCTTCTTCATTAAAACACCATAAATCTTCGATAGATCCGCCACCTCGGCCTAAGATGATTAAATCAAGATCAGGGGTTTTATTAGCTAAATTAATCGATTTAATAATACTTTCTTTAGCGTTTTCTCCTTGTACGAGTGTCGGAAAAACGATTACCTCACATAAAGGATACCGTCGTTCGATAGTGGTGATTATATCTCTTATGGCTGCTCCGGTATTTGAAGTTATAACACCGATTTTTTGCGGGTATTTAGGTATTGGCTTTTTATGGGTATCATCGAATAAACCTAATTTAAACAATTTCTCTTTAAGCTGCTCAAAACGCAAATACAGCTCTCCTAAGCCATCTAAAATAATATTGGTCACGTAGATCTGGTATGTACCCGACTGCATGTATAAGGTTACATATCCTTCGACAAGGACCTTCATTCCGTCCTCACATTTGAACAGGATATTTTTGGCATGCTTCAAAAACATCACAGCACTAATTTGTGATGTTTCATCCTTTAAAGTAAAATAGTAATGACCGCTGCTATGGTGTTTAAAATTGGATATTTCTCCTCTTAAATAAACATTTTGTAAATTAATGTCATGGTCAAAACAATACTTTAAATATTTATTTAAAGCAGTCACGGTTAATGGCTGTTTCATTTTATCTACCACTTCCAAGACTCAACCTAATATTGTCCAAAACTTTATTATTAAAAGCAGTTGCTTTATGATCACCTAAATCACTGTATTTTTTGGTTATTTCGATTGCTTCATTAATGATTATAGCCGGATGAAGCTTATCATCATTCTTTAATAATTCATAACAGGCAAATCTGATGATCGATATATCTAAATACGATAATCTGTCCAATTTGTAGTTTTCTAAATTGTTTTTGATTATTTCGTCAATTTTCTCCTTGTTTTCAAGAACACCATTGATACTTTCGTAAATATAATCCGTTGCCTGATTTTCAATTTTTTTCTGTTCTAATACGTAATGTACTGTGTCATAGATATCGTTATCTGATAGTTCCATACTATATAAAGATAATACGATAATTTCTCGTTCTAATTTGCGATTCATCTTATCACCTATTACTAAAAAATATCATTATTATTATATCACAATAATAAAAAATAAAAAACCACTATAAATAAGTGGTTTAAAAATTAATATTTACTACATGTACATAAACCCGAGAAACTTCCAGTAAAGTCATATTATATATTGCCTGCTTAACATTTTCCTGTACTTTCTTACCTACTTTATGAATATTTTCCCCATATTTAACATCAATATATAAATCAATGACAATACCATTCTTAACGATTTCCGCATTAACTCCGCTGCGATGATTACGATTAAACGCATCGGTGACAACTTTAGTTATTTTTTCATGCATTGAAGCCACGCCTTCAACTTCTAAAGCCGAATTTGAAGCGATAACTTCTAATACTTTTAAGTTTACATTGATATTACCTAATTTTGGTTGATTATTTATATCTAATTGAATATATTTTACTTCCATTAGTATCCCTCCTGCATTTAATATTATTATATATCATCATGCGGAGTTAATGCAAGTTTCTCTTTAATATTTGTTTAATTTACATCTGTAATTGAATAATGTACTACGACGTTTATTGTCATTCCAAATTGATTTTTAGCCATCAAAATGATTTCGTTTACTTCTTCTAAAGTTAAGTTATCTACATATACTGAAACATTAACATCAGTTTCCGTAGCCTTAACAAAACAATCATCATATCCTAGATTGATTATTTGGAGTTCTAGTAAGGATTCATTTTGCGTCAAAGTTTGAATTTTTTGTATAGCTTCGATAGCTGTATTTTTCTCTTCCACACTTACATTAGGAGATGACAGAACACCTTGTAATGACGAAATCATTGTCTGCCTGTGTTCGTTTAATTCAGCGCGTAATTGTTCGAATTCCTCGGATTTATTTATTGTTTGACTGGTTTTTGTCGTTGTTTTTTGACCTACCTTGGTATCATTATCTGGTAACATAAAATAATAAATAGACAACATTACGATCATCACAATCATAAAAATCGTAACTTTACCTTGTGGTTTCATTTTAATAATAACCTCCTCAAAATATCTCTATTTAAAAATATGATTTAAAATATTAAAATAATACTAATATTTACACTTTCAATAAAAAAAACAATTATTATGCCGCGAAAACAGAATATATATAATATGTTAGTGCTATTTTGTTGCTAGGTACTATACTAATATAATGAAACAGAAGACAAAAAAATAACCAAAAAGACAAAAAAATTACAAAAAAAAGTACCATATATTCATATGATACTTAGAAAATTATTTTGCTCTTGAAACGTATCTTCCATCTTCCGTAGAAACGATTACTCTTTCACCATTACCGATAAATAAAGGAACCTGAATAGTTAATCCTGTTTGAAGTACCGCATTTTTAGTAGCGTTAGTAGCTGTGTCACCTTTAACCGCAGGTTCACATTCAACAATTTCCAAGACGATTTTATCCGGTAATTCAACACCGATTATTTCATTTTCATACATTACAACTTTCACTTCAAGACCTTCGTATAAAAATTTAGATTCATATTCTAAATTACTTACAGGAACTTCTATTTGTTCATAGGTTTCATTATTCATAAATACATAAAATGATCCGCTGTTGTATAAATACTGCATTGATACTTTTTCAATATGAGCAGGTTTGAATTTTTCCGATGAATTGACTGTTAAATCAACCACGCTACCCGACCGCAGATTTCTTAATTTTAAACGGACAAATGCCGCACTACGGGCTGATTTAACATGTTGATATTCTAATACCGAAAAAATGTTGTTATCATATTCAACAGTCATACCTGTCCGTAAATCACTACATGATATCATAAAAAAAACCTCCAATAATACATTTACAATACTTTGACATTTTATATTATATAAAAAAACTCACGATTTGTCTATCATTTCTTATGTTCCACTATGTATTTTATGGCTTCAATGTAACCGGAATATCCCTTTCCAATAATGGAATGATCACCGTTGTTTTACAATACCGATATATTAATAATAGATTAAACGCTCGAGAATTCGGGCTTTTCTTTTGTCAATATTTTTGAAAATTTATGTTGTATATTG
>JAWLBU010000030.1:0-29946 GCA_041687555.1 Haloplasmataceae bacterium
TTAAGTATATTCGTATTTATTTACGATTAAAAAGATGTAGAAATAAAAAAAGACTTTTAAATGAAATTTCTTGAATTACAGATAATAATCATATATAATATAAAGCATATGATAAAACGACGACAGAGATTAGTAAATTATCGGATGATACACAGAAAGAAGCTTCCTAGGCTGAGAGAAGCTTTATCTACGGTAATTGAAGCTACTCTTGAGTGTGGTAAAAAACTGCCGGTAAGCCCGTTAAAACTTTCAAGAGCTGAAATTTATTTTTCAGAATTAGGGTGGTACCGCGGTTATACGTCCCTTGCTTATTAAGCAAGGGCTTTTTTATTTATCAAGAAGGAGGAAGAATCATGAAAAAATTAACCGGTTCACAAATAAGAAGAATGTATTTAGATTTCTTTAAATCAAAAGGACATCAGATTTATCCAAGCCAATCATTAGTTCCCGTGGATGATCCGACCCTGTTATGGATTAATTCGGGTGTTGCCACATTAAAAAAATACTTTGATGGCAGGCTTATTCCGGAAAATCGTCGGATTACCAGCTCGCAAAAATCCATCAGAACCAATGATATCGAACATGTGGGAAAAACGGCAAGGCATCACACTTTTTTTGAAATGTTGGGTAACTTTTCCATCGGTGATTATTTTAAGAAAGAGGCCATCGAATTTGCCTGGGAATTATTGACGAGTGAGAAATGGTTTGGTTTTGACAAGGATAAATTATATGCCACTATTTATCCGAATGATAATGAGGCCTATGAATTATGGGTTAAGGTAGGAATGGATCCATCGCATATCTTTAGACTTGAGGATAACTTCTGGGAAATAGGCGAAGGACCATCAGGACCAAATACTGAAATCTTTTACGACCGCGGGGAAAAATATGAATACGATGCGCCAAAGGAAGAATTATATCCCGGTGGTGAAAATGAACGGTATTTGGAAATCTGGAATCTGGTTTTCTCTCAGTTTAACGCCAAGGATGGTTTAAAAAGAGAGGAATATCCGGAACTTCCAAGTAAAAACATTGATACGGGTATGGGCTTGGAAAGAATGACATCCGTTATTCAGGATGTTCCGACTAATTTTGATACGGATTTATTTATGCCAATTATTAATAAAGTGGAGGAAATATCCAAGCAAAAGTATTTGGAGACAAAGGAAAAGAATGAAAGTTTCCGAGTCATTGCCGATCATATCAGAACATGTACCTTCGCGATTGCCGACGGTGCTCTGCCGGCAAATGAAGGACGGGGATACGTTATCAGACGGTTAATCAGGAGAGCCGTGAAATATGCCCGTAAATTAGGAATAGAAAAACCGTTTATGAAGGAATTGGTACCGGTAGTAGCTGATATCATGAATGATTATTACCCGGAATTAATTGAGAAAACAAATTATATTCAAACGATACTGGAAAAAGAAGAAGTCCGCTTTCATGAAACACTGCAGGATGGTTTAAAACTCTTAAATGAATTTATGGAAAATGCTCAGGGTAAGATTATTGACGGCCAGATTGCCTTCAAACTTTATGACACTTATGGTTTTCCAATTGAACTCACGGTCGAATATGCCGGTGATGCAGGTTTTACCGTTGATATCGCAGGATTTAACAGACAGTTGGAAGCTCAACGTCAAAGAGCCCGTGATGCCAGAGAAGAAATTGATTCCATGCATTCCCAAAATAAAACCTTAATGGATATAAAAGACAAATCACTGTTTATCGGTTATGATCAATTAGAAACTAAAGCCAAGGTACTATACATAATTAATCAGGACACCCTGCTTAAAGAAGCAAATGAAGGTGATGAAGTTCAGATCATTTTTGATAAAACACCTTTTTATGCGATTTCCGGCGGACAAATTGCCGATACGGGAGTTGTCTTAAGCGAGGATGTCAAAGTGATTGTCCGAGATGTTACCAAAGCCCCAAATAACCAACATCTTCATTTCTGTGAGGTTGTAAGCGGTAATATAAAGGTTGGTGATGAGGTTGTCTTAAAAGTTAATACCTTGACCCGAAATCTTATTACCCGAAATCATACGGCTACTCATCTATTGCATAAGGCATTAAAAATCGTTTTGGGCGACCATATCGCTCAGGCAGGTTCATATGTGGCCAGCGATCGACTACGCTTTGACTTCAATCATTTTGAAGCTATTTCAAAGGCAAAGCTTGATGAGGTAGAAAAGATTGTCAACGAACAAATATTAAATAACTTAAAGGTTAGTTGTAAAGAAATGCCGATAGATGAAGCTAAAAAATTAGGGGCTACGGCTTTATTTACCGAAAAATACGGCGATATCGTCAGAGTGGTAAGCTGTGAAGACTTTAGCATTGAGTTATGCGGCGGATGCCATGTGAGAAGTACCTCGGAGATCGGTTTATTTAAGATAGTATCCGAATCGGGAATAGGTGCGGGAATAAGAAGAATAGAAGCGGTCACCAGTGAAAAAGCAATAGAATATACGCAAGGTTATATCCATTCCGTTCTAAGTATCGCCTCGTTATTAAAAACAACACCGAACGACATCGTGACTAAGGTTTCCGCTTTAGTGGACGAAAATAAAAATTTGGCAAAGGAATTGGATAATCTGCATCAGAAATTAGCAAACAGCAAGTTAAACGATATCATGAATCAGAAACAAACGGTGAACGGCTATACCGTAATAGCAACTACGGTAAAAAATATCGAAATCAACGCCTTAAGAAATATGATTGATAATTTTAAGGAGCAATTAAAGAGCGCCGTGATAGTTCTGGCTAATCTCACTGATGACAAAGTGATCTTTATGTGCGGTGTGACAAAGGATTATGTCGATAAAGGAATACATGCCGGAAATCTCGTTAAACAATTGGCGCAAATCTGCGGTGGCAACGGAGGAGGAAGACCTGATTTTGCCCAGGCAGGCGGTAAGGAAATCCAAAATACGGAAAAAGCCTTACAAAATGTGTCAGAATATTTAAAAAAGATGTAAATTGTTTATTAATTTACCCAAATGAATGGTATAATAAATATGAGATTGTGGTATTAATATAAAGGATGTTTAAAATGAAAATATTAGGACTTGACTTAGGGTCAAAAACACTAGGGATTGCCATTAGTGACGCGTTGGGTTTAACAGCTCAAGGGGTCGAGACTTTTGTCTTTACGGAGCATCAGTATCATTTGGCACTTAACAGAGTAAAAGAAATCGCACAAAAGGAAAAAATCGACAGAATCGTCTTGGGATATCCTAAAAATATGAATGGAACCATTGGGGAAAGGGCAAAGGTAGCGGAGGAATTTGCGAAAAATTTAGGAAACTCCCTAAATATCAAGGTTATACTCTGGGATGAAAGAATGACGACCTTGGAGGCTGAAAAAATATTAATTGATGCTAACATATCTCGACAAAAAAGAAAGAAAATAATTGATAAAATGGCAGCAGTAGTTATACTACAAAGCTATTTAAATAGTATTTAAAACGAGGTGAAAGAAATGGATGAAAACTATTTAACCGTAGTAGACGAGAATGGAAATGAAAGTTTGTGTGAAATTTTATTTACATTTGACTCGGATGAATTTGAAAAATCTTATGTATTTTATGTACCTGTAGAAACAAAAGATGATGACGAAGAGATTGAGGTATTATGTTCTTCATACGTTCAGGAAGAGGATGGCTCAATCGGTCAGCTCTCACCTATTGAGAATGATGATGAATGGGATATGGTTGAGGAAGTATTTAACACTTATATGAATAACATGGAAGAAGATGAAGATTATTTTGATGATGATGAGGACTTTGACGATGATGAGTGTTGTTGCGATCATGATCATGAAAGCGACGATGACTGTTGCAAACATCATCAACATCATCATGATGATGAAGAGTAAAAAAGGACGAAAGTCCTTTTTTCATTTTCTGGAATGTCTTAAGATGATTTCCTGATATTTTAACCCTACTTCATCGATTATTGTTTCCCAGGAACGGCAAATGGTTTCCTGGGCTTTTTTTCCCACAAGCATTAAGGTACTTTTATCTGCGGTGATTAATTTTATTTTTTCCGCAAGAGATTGAGGATTTTCCTTACAGGTATATCCGTTTACTCTGTCGATTATACCTTCTTGGGCATTGGAATTTTCGATGACAAGTGATGGTGTTTTTAACGCCGCGGCTTCCCTTATGACTATCGGAGCATTGTCATAAACCGAGGGGAAAAGAAATAAATCACTGCGGGCAAAAAAACGTTTTAATAATTCCCTGTCGGTTATTTTGCCCATAAAATATGTCTGTTCGCTTAAGTTATATTTTTTAACAAGTGAAATAAGATCTTTTTTTGCGTAACCCTCACCGATAAAAAACATCTTAAACGGAATATTTATTTGCTTGACTAAATATAACGCGTCGGTAAGTAATTTGAGGTTCTTTTGCCAGATGTGTTGTCCGACGAATAAAAACATCAAATCATTGTCGTTTATATCATATATTTGTTTCATATATTTTTTATTTTCGTCATAATCAAAATCAGTGCTAAAGTCCGTCCCGTTTTGAATAATATCGATGTTTTTTTTGTAGCCGTAGGATTTTAATGTCTCAGCGGTGCTCTCATTTACCGTCCAAACGTAATCCACTTTGTCAAAAAAGGCGATGATGCGTTTCATGACGATATTTGTCAGATAATCACTTTTTAAAATCGGTTTGAAATCATCGTAGAATTTGGTATGAAATGTCGCGACAATGGGAATATTTTTTTTACGAGCCAGTTTTAATGCCAGATGACCGGTGGAAAACGGACTATGAGTATGCAGAATATTGAAGTCTATCTGACTTAGCTTTCGTTTTGAAGAATAGGCTAATTGCGGTATGCCTAAACGATATGGCGGTCTGCAAGGTAAAAAGGTTGAGGTATATCTTATAACTTCGAATTCGTTAAAGTCTTTATATTTGGGAAATTTTGGCGCCACCACATAGCTTTTGCCATATTTTTTGTTTATCCAGTAGGCATAGTTATTGACGACATTAACCACACCATCCATTATCGGTAAATATGAATCATTAAATTGACCTACAGTTAATAACATTTTTATCACTCTTACAAAAATAATTACCTTTCTTATCATGACTGAATTTTTAATTTTTAATCATGATTTTTCATTTTTTAGGAATAAATTAGCATATTTCCGATAGTATATTTATATTTACATCAGTTGAAAATAATTGTGATAATAATTGAGGTGGTGAACTATGAAGAAAAAACTATTATTTACTTTAACATTTGTCTTACTGTTATTTGTAACCGTAAAAGTAAAATACGTTAGGGCTCAGGTTGACGTCAGTGCTACTTCGGCGGCGTTAATGAATGCCGATACCGGAGAATTTTTATTTACCAAGAATCCTAATTTACAGCTTCCAATTGCGAGTCTTACGAAAATTATGACGGCGATAATCGCTATTGAAAGCGGTGATTTAAATGCCGAGGTGACGATATCAGAGGAGGCAGCTAATCAGGAGCCATCGAAAATAAATGTCGCAGCTGGCGACAGACTGACGCTTGAGGACTTACTATATGGATTATTACTGGAATCGGGTAATGATGCCGCTTATGCCATCGCTGAATATATCGGTGGTAATGTTGAAAATTTTGTTCGGTTAATGAATCAAAAAGCCAGAGCCATCGGCATGAGAAATACAAGATTTACCAATCCGTCGGGTTTAAGTGATCCTGCTCCCAATCTTTCTACGGCTGCCGACCTAGCAAGACTAATGCGCTATGCCATGCAAAATGATGTTTTCAGACGAATTGCCGGTACTAAGGTGTATGAAACGACTTCCGCATTAGGAGTACCTTTTCATTGGGAACATAAACACCGTCTGGTTCAACAGGTGGATTATGTAATCGCCGGAAAAACCGGTTTTACGAGAGCTTCAGGCAGAACACTGATTAGCTATGCAGTAGCTGATAGCATTCCGCTGATTGCGGTGACATTAAATGACCCTAATGATTGGGTTGATCATTTGAACATGTTCAAATACGGATATTCCCGTTACGGTATTGATGTGCCAACGCCAGAAATTAGACAAGAAGGCGGTAATGAAACCAGAGATTAGTTAATTTAGAATCAACTACTACAGTTGGTTCTTTTTTATTTACTTTTTGTCGTTTATCGGATAAAATAATAATATTATAGGTGAAAGGAAGTAGAGGGTATGAAAGTAGTTTCGACGGTTGTTAATCCTGTCCCAGATAGTGAAGGATTTCATATTTTAGAGTGTGATAAGTGTGAAAATACATTTTTAATAAATTTAGCAGATATTAATAACAATAAGGAAATTTATTGTCCTTTTTGCGGGCATTCCGGCGGCTTACTGTCATTTACCAATAAGATTAGGGAGAAAATTCTTGATGGAAATCCACAGATGCTTGATATGGATAGTATCGATGATAAAGAAATAGATATCGAACAAATAAATAATTTGATCAATAATTTGGATAGTCAAAATATGGATGTCGAATTTGTTGAATATACTGTCGATGAGTTAGTCGACAGCAAGGATTTCATCAAATTTGAATTTATCTGTTGCGATAAGAGTGTTAAAGTATCAATGGAAAATTATCATAAAGTAAATTACTGCAGTTTTTGTAAGGGTGAGGTATTACTTAATATAAATGAATAATTAAAGGTGAAATATGGATAGGAATGATTATTTTAATTATTTGAATAAACGGACTGCTAATATGAATATTGAAGCATTGGAAAAATATGCGGTAGATCATCATGTGCCGATTATTCAAAAAGCAGGACTTGATTTTATCAGTCTCATAATTAAGCTGACTAATGTGAAAAAAATCCTTGAGATTGGTAGCGCCATCGGTTATTCGGCAATTAATTTTGCCATTATCAGCGATGATATAACGGTGACGACGATTGAGCGGGACGAGCTTATGTATCATAAAGCAATTAATAATATAAAGGATTTTGCTTTGGATAAGCGCATTATTGTCCTTTTTAATGACGCCTTAATGATTGATGAAAATACTTTACCACAGGATTTTGACTTATTGTTCATAGATGCCGCTAAGGGTCAGTATCAAAAATTTTTTGAAAAATATACGAAATGTTTAAAACAAGGCGGTATCGTTATTACCGATAACCTTATCTTTCACGACCTCATCTTTGCGGATGATATTAAAAGCCGTAATACGAGACATTTGGTAAGCAAAATAAAAGCTTACAACGAATGGCTTAAAAACAACAACGATTTTGAGACACATTTTATTAATATTGGTGATGGTCTATCGGTAAGTATAAAAAAGTAAAATGATTAAAAAATAAAATATAAATGAAGGCGCATATAACAAGTTAATGCGTTTTTATTTATTTTCTTTGTATTATACGCCAAAATGTTTTATAATATAAAGGTTAACGATATTTGAAAAGGAGGATCTTATGCTCGAAATTGTTGTCAGTCCGACTAGTATGGATTTTATCAAACGATGTATGAATTGTGACGCCTTTATAGTCGGTGAAAAGAATAAAGGCTTAAGATTGGCTCATTATTTTCAATTTGCGGAAATGATCGAGATTATAAATATTTGTAAAAATCGTAAGCAAAAGATATATGTTGCGCTTAATAAAATTATTCATGAAGAGGAATTAAACGAAATTGATGAATATATAAGAAAACTTAAGGAATATGAAATAGATGGCATCATATTTGGTGATTTGGCTGTTTATCAGATGGCGAAAAAATATGGCATGGAAAATAAGTTGATTTATAATCCGGAGACATACATAACCAACTATGAATCCGTCCGGTTTTTTAAGCGTAAAGGAATTAAAAGAGTATCCGTCGCCAAAGAAATCACACTTGAGGAAATTAAGGAAATCGCGGCTAAAAAGATTATGGAAATTGATATTCTCGGACACGGTGCGGTTAATATGTTTCATTCAATGCGTGATTTGGTGTCAAATTATTTTCGGTACTTAAAATATGAGGAACCTACCGCAAAACATAATGAGGAACTCTATTTAATCGAAGAAATGAGACCGGATAAATATCCCATCATTGAAGACCAGAACGGTACCCATGTTTTTAGTTCCTTCGATTTGTGTACGATTAATTATTTGGATGTCATTATCGAAAATCATGTGACATCAATTAGAATCGACGGATTGTTTAAATCCGATGATGTATTATATAATATAGTTAATGTCTACAGACAAGCACTTAATGATTATTATCAGGATAAATTAATTTATCAACAAAATAAAGACGAATATTTGAATAGATTAAGTAATATATCCGATATTCGCCCTTTTAATGATGGTTTTTTATTTAAGAAAACAATATACAAGGGTGATGAAATTCATGGATAAAAGACGAATAAAAAAACCGGAATTACTTGCTCCCGCAGGTGATTTGGAAAAATTAAAGTTCGCGGTTCTTTATGGAGCCGACGCTGTTTTTATTGGTGGAAAAGAATTTAGTTTAAGGGCAAGGGCCAGTAATTTTTCTCTTGATGACATAAAGGAAGCCGTTGAGTTTGCGAAGGCTCATCAGGCTAAAGTTTATGTGACCACCAATATCATTGCTCATAATGAGAACCTGGATAATTTGGATGAATATTTGAAGGCCTTGGAATCATGTGGGGTGTCCGCGGTCATTTGTGCCGATCCATACATCATCGATACGGTAAAAAAGTTAAATTTACAGATGGATGTGCATATCAGTACCCAACAATCAATCACGAATTCGGCGGCTGTTGATTTCTGGCATGGAGTCGGTGCTTCAAGAGTTGTTTTAGCAAGGGAACTATCCATTGATGAGATTAGAAGCATTAAGCAGAAAGTCAAAGCGGAATTAGAGGTTTTTATTCACGGCGGAATGTGCGTCTCTTATTCAGGGCGCTGTACATTAAGTAACAACATGACCGACCGTGATGCTAACCGCGGTGGCTGTGCTCATTCCTGCCGCTGGAATTATCGCCTGTATGACAAGAATGATTCATTATTGTCTGATAAGGATGGGTATTATAATCTTAGTTCCAAAGATTTAATGGCCGTCCAGTTTATTCCCGATTTAATCAAGGCGGGTGTCGATAGTTTAAAGATTGAAGGCCGGATGAAATCAATTCATTATATCGCTACGGTAGTTGGAACCTACCGCAAGTTAATTGATGATTATTTTGTCGATCCCGACAATTTTGTGTTGAATGATAAGTATTTTCAGGAAATTGCCAAGGCAGAAAATCGTCTGACATCAATCGGTGCCTTGGGTGGGAAACCTACGGAAAATGAGCAACTATATAATGTTCGAAGTGAGCAACCGACACAGGAATTTATTGCGGTAGTTAAAGGTTATGATGAAAAATCACATATTGCGACCATTGAACAAAGAAATTATTTTACAATGGGAGAAAGTGTTGAAGTTTACGGACCGGGATTTAGAAAAGATTATTTTACCATCGAAAAAATCTATGATGAAAATGATTGCGAAGTGGAAATTGCCCGACATCCACGACAATTATTGAAGATTAAAGTTCCTGTCCCGGTTTATCCATATGATATTATTCGTAAAGCTAGAATATAATTATTTAAGGAGAAAGTTATGAAATCTATAATAATAGGAATTGCCGGTGGAACTGCCTCAGGGAAAACAACCGTGACTAAAAAAATAGCCGATAATTTTGCTTCCAATCAAGTCACTGTTATTCGTCATGATGATTATTATAAGGATCAAAGTCATCTATCTATGGAAGAAAGATTACAAACAAACTATGATCATCCTTTGTCACTTGATAATGACTTATTGTATAATCATTTAAGAGATTTATTGAATTGTAAACCGATTCAAAAACCGATATATGACTTTACCATACATACGAGATCTTCTGCCACCGAAAGGATAGAACCGACAAAAATCATCATTTTGGAAGGCATCTTGGTTTTTGCCGACAGTAAATTACGGGAACTGATGGATATTAAAATCTATGTGGATACCGATGATGACATCCGCTTTATCAGACGGTTGCTGCGTGACACCAGAGAGCGTAACAGAAGTATCGAACTGGTTGTGAGTCAATATCTGAATACAGTAAAACCAATGCATAATCAATTTGTCGAACCCTCAAAGCGTTATGCGGACTTAATAATTCCCGAGGGCGGTAACAATGAAGTCGCAATCGATATTATAGTCGCAAAAATTAAAAACATAATTTCTCTTAAAACTGTATAAAAAAACCATGATATGTATTATAATATAAGATATATGAATTTGGAGGTATGAAATGAGTAAATCAAGGTTTGAAGTTACTAAGGAAGGATTTAAGAAGTTTGAGGAAGAATTAGAGTACTTAAAAACCGTTAAACGTAAAGAGAATATTCAGGCTCTGCAGGATGCGCGCGCTCAAGGCGATTTAAGCGAAAATGCCGAATATGATGCGGCAAGAGCCGAGCAGGCACAAATTGAAGCAAGAATCGTGGAACTGGAAAACATTTTAAGAAATGCTAGAATAATCGAGGGAGACAATACTGACAGTATTACAATCGGTAAATTTGTTATTTATAAGGTATTACCGGACGGTGAAGAAGAAAGCTATCATATCGTCGGTAGTGAGGAAGCTGACCCATTTAGCGGTAAAATATCGATAAATTCTCCTGTTGCCCAAGCATTAGTAGGTCATAAAAGAAATGACATTGTTGAAATCGCAATTCCTAGTGGCTCATATCAGGTTCAGATTCTTGATGTTAAAAAACATAGTTAATGTCACAATGGTTTTTGCCTTGTGACTCTTTTTATTAAGGAGGACTTTTAATGATTGGCATTATTGGTGCTATGAACGAAGAAGTGGCTTTGCTGAAGACAAAAATGACGGATTTACAAGAAACCGATTATTATACTTTTAAATTTTATCAGGGTAAAATAAACGACAGAGAAATCGTTTTGATGAAGTCCGGGATCGGTAAAGTAAATGCCGCTGTGGGAACCACCCTTTTATTTGAACATTTTAAAATCGATTATGTCATTAATATCGGCACGGCCGGTGGGGCGAGCGATAATTGTGAGGTACTCGATATTATTCTTTCTGAAAGGGTAGCTTATCATGATGTTGACGTCACGGCTTTTAATTACCAATACGGACAAATTCCCCAATGCCCGTTATTTTATCAATCGGATACTTTATTACTACAATTAACCGAGAGTATACTACAAAAAGAAAGCCTTAAATATCATAAAGGATTAGTGGTTTCGGGTGACAGCTTTATTCATGAAAAGAAGCAGATAAGTCAAATTAAGGGGCACTTTTCCGATGTTATAGCCGTAGAGATGGAGGCCGCGTCCATTGCCCAGGTTTGCTTTATTTATAAAATCCCCTTTATTGTCATCCGCTGTTTATCGGATATTGCCGGTAAAAAATCCGATATTTCCTTTGATACATATTTAGAAAAATCATCCGCCAATTCGATAAATTTAGTGATAAAACTGATTAATGAACTAAATTAAAAAAGCTCACATAAATGTGTGCTCTTCTTAAGAGATAAATTAATTAACCGACTTTTGCGAGAGCAGTCGATATAATTTCATCAACGTCCTTTTTTCAATCCGCGAAACATAACTTCTCGATATATTTAATGATTTTGCGATTTGTCTTTGTGTTTCCGGTTTACGGTTGTTCAAACCAAATCTTCTTGTGATAATTTCATATTCTCTATCGGATAATTCGGGTAATAAACTGATGACTTTATCGATGCTGTCATTAAAAACAACCCGTTCTTCAATCGAACGGTTTTCATCCTGCAAAACATCGATCAAGGTTATTTTATTGCCTTCTTTATCAAATCCGATAGGATCATTCAATGAGATTTCATTTCTTTTTTTCTTATTACTTCTTAACTGCATGAGGATTTCATTTTCAATGCACTTAGCGGCATATGTTGCTAATTTAGTTCCTTTATCATCATTATAAGTATCAATGGCTTTAATAAGCCCGATTGTTCCGATTGAAAGTAAATCATCCTTTTCATCAAGTGTGTTTTCATATTTTTTGACAATATGAGCTACCAGACGTAGATTATGTTCGATAAGTTTGTTTCTAGCCTCTATATCATTTTGATCTTTTCGCATTAGCAAGTCTTTTTCTTCTTCAGGGGACAATACGTCTTTAAAAGATTTAGACTTTATACTTCCCAAAAATGGAAGTATTTTTAATAAAGTTGCTAATAACTCAATCATTTTTACCTCCCAATATATGACAATGACATGAATATATTGTATAATTTCAATTGTGATAAAAAGTAGGTGATAACATGAGACTATTTATACCCAATGAATACCATAAAACGATTCATGATATTGACTTAGTAAAATTATATGATTTGGGAAAACGATTAATTCTTACAGATTTAGACAACACATTAGTAGGATATGATGTTTTACTACCTACTAAAGAAATTATTGAATTTAAAGAAAAATGCGACAAAATTGGGTTGAAACTAATGATCATATCCAACAATAAAGAAAAACGCGTGCAAATGTTTTCCAGTGAACTCGGTGTTGAATATCATTCAGGAGCGATGAAACCATTTAAGAGAGGTTATCGTAAATTAACATACGGATATACGCCTGATAAGGTAGTAATAATCGGCGATCAGATTTTGACCGATATTGTTGGCGGAAATCGGATGGGTTATTATACAATATTAGTTGATGTGATAAACTATAATACGGAGCAATTTCGAACGAAAATTAATCGTTTTATCGAAAGACTGATTTTAAAAAAATATAAAATCAAAGGTGAATAGAATGCAGAAAATAAAATGTCTGGGTTGTGGAAGTATCCTCCAGAGTGATAATGAATTATTAAGCGGTTATGTAAAAAAAGAGCTTCTGGAAACGCAAAAAGAAGTTTATTGTCAAAGATGTTTCCGGTTAAAACATTATCGTGATCTAGCCGATGTGGAAATGACTCATGATGATTTTTTAAAAATCTTAAACAGTATCGCCAGTACCGATTCACTTGTTGTTAATGTTGTTGATTTATTCGATATTTCCGGAAGCATCATTTCCGGTATCCATCGATTTATCGGCAATAATGACATGATTTTGGTAGGAAACAAACGTGATATATTACCAAAATCAATTAAGGATGAGAAAATTAAAAATTGGATAAGGCGGATTATTAAGGAATACGGATATAGGGTTAAGGATGTTGTTTTGGTAAGTGCGCAAAAAGGATTGGGTATCGATGAATTGTTGGAAACAATTGAAAGATATCGTAATAATCGCGATGTGTATATTATCGGCTGCACAAATGTCGGTAAATCGACGCTTGTAAATGCGATAATTAAACGCTTTACCAACCAAACCGAAGATATTATCACCGTCTCACAATTTCCCGGAACTACACTTGGTTTAATTGAGATACCGCTGACAGAAAAGAATGATATTATCGATACGCCGGGAATCATCAATTCTCACCAATATGCTTTTTATTTAGATAATAAAACACTGCAGCACATCCTGCCTAAAAAAGAGATTAAACCTAAAGTTTACCAGCTAGACAGCGGTCAGACCTTATTTTTTGACGGACTTGCCAGGTTTGATTATCTGAAAGGTGACAGAACATCCTTTGTCTGTCATTTCAGCAATGATATTAAAATCCACAGGACGAAGCTTTCAAATGCCGATGATTTATTTAAAAAACACATCGGAGAACTTTTAAGTCCTCCGAGTAAGACGGAATATGAGAAAATGGGAGAATATGCGATCCACCATTTTAAAACACCGAAGGAAAAATGCGATATTTTCATATCCGGATTAGGTTTTATCTCGATTAAAGCGGCCAATTTACAGGTGGACGTGCACGCTCCGAAAAATGTGGGTGTTTTTATTCGTCCGACGTTATTTTAGGTGAGTTATGAAAGTATATGGACTATTTGGGAAAAATATAGACTATTCATTGTCTCCGCGGATACATAATGCCAATTTTACCGCACTAGGTATCGATGCCAAATATGAGCTATATAGTACCGATGAGCTCGACGGTTATCAAGATGAGTTTATTAAATTGTCCGGTTTTAACATTACCATTCCTTTTAAAGAAGAAATGGTTAAATATTGTGATTATATCGATCAAGAGGCTAAGGAAGTTGGCGTCGTAAATTGTGTTAAAGTGGATAATAATAAGCTCTATGGATATAACACGGATGTCTATGGGTTTTATAAATTACTTGAAAAAAATAATCTGCATAAAATGAAATCAAACACACTGATTATCGGGGCCGGCGGAGGGGGAAGAGCGATTTTCTACTGCTTAAAAAAATATACGAATCACGCAGTATCCCTCACAAATCGTACCAAAGAAAAAGCTCTTAGCATCACTGATCAAGTAATTGAATTTAATGAAGTATCCCATATTTTAAAAGAGTTTGATATCGTCGTTAACTGTACCAATGTCGGAGTGAGTTCTTATGTTTCGCCAATTGATATAAAGGAAATTAAAAACAATGCTTTTTATATTGATATTAATTATCAAAGAAAAAATAAATTTTTAGACAGTGCAAGTAGATTAAACGCAAAGACGATAAACGGATTGGATATGCTGATATATCAGGCGCAAAAAAGCTTTGAAATCTGGTTTAATCAGGAAGCCTGTTTAGAAGCTATGTATCAAAGTATAAGAGAGGAATAACCATGTTGACAGGAAAACAAAAACGTTACTTAAGAAGTCTTGGTCATCATTTGCAACCCGTAATGCAGATTGGAAAAAACGGTATTACCGATAATTTTATTGAAACATTTTCCGATGCCTTGTATAGTCATGAATTGGTAAAGTTGTCCGTATTGGCTAATTGTCTGGAATCAAAAAAGGAATTAAGCGCTCAGTTGGTTGAAAGAACGGATTGTGAGTTAGTCCAAATCATTGGCAATCAAATGTTGTTTTATCGTGAAACGACCAAAGAAAAGGAAAATAAAATAAGATTACCATAATGGATATCTATGAAGCTTTAGAAATTATCAAAAAGAAAGACCAGTTGCGCTTTCCGCATGTCTACGGAACATATGAAAAAGCCAGGGAATTAGCTAATTACTATCATGTTGACGAATACAAAGCATCGATTTCGGCGATCCTTCATGATTATGCGAAAAATGAACCGCTTGATAAAATGAAGGAGATAATTAACAATTATTTGGATCCGGAATTACTGAAATACGATCCGGTCGTTTATCACGGGGAAGTAGGAAGTTATTTAATCCACAAGGATTTAGGCATTAAAGATCAGGATATTATTGATGCCGTCAAATATCATGTTACCGGTCATCCGGATATGAATGATATCGCAAAAATCATATATATAGCCGATTATACTGAAAATGGCAGGAGACATCCGGGGGTGAATTTCTGCCGGGAACTTAGTAAAATATCACTTGATATCGGTGTGCTTGCCGTTAGTGAAGGGACATATCAATATTTAATAAATTCAAATAATAAAAGTATCCATCCTCTAACCAAAGAAACCTATCATAGTTTTTTAAAGAAAGTGGGTGTTAAAGAATATGAGTCTATTAAAAACCGTTACAAAGGCCTGTGATGATTTAAAAGCAGTTGATATTCAGATTCTTGATATGCGGAAAATATCTCCGCTTGTTGACTACATGGTCATCTGTACCGGTCGCAGTGACCGCCAAGTGGGTGCAATCGTCAAGAAAATTAAAGAGGAAGTTTATAAAAATGGTTATTCGGTCAAACATGTTGAAGGAGCAGATGCTAACCTGTGGGTTTTAATCGATTGTTATGACATAATCTGTCATGTTTTCCAGGAAGACGAAAGAATTAAATATAGTTTGGAAAAAATCTGGGGTGAAGTCCCAAGAATTTCCGTTAAGGATCTTCTTTAGTTATGGCATACGAATATTTTTATCGGTTTTATGATGAATTAATGTCCGATGTTCCTTATGAAAAATATATCGAGCTTGTAAGAAGATATGCGGATAAATCGGATGCAATTCTCGACTTAGGGTGTGGAACCGGCAATATTTTAATCCCTTTAGTTAAGGAAGGATATAATGTCGATGGCCTGGATATGAGCAGTGAAATGTTAATCGTAACTAAAGAGAAGCTTCAGGATTGTTTCTTGCAGGCAAATCTTTTTCTTGATGATATGAGGTATATCACCGTAAATGGAGCCTATGATCTTATTTTTAGTTTTTTGGATACGATAAATTATCTGACGAATATTCAGGATATTCATCAAACATTTATAAATGTCTATAATGCCTTAAAACCTGAAGGTTACTTTATTTTTGATGTTCACTCGCAGGATTTTACTAAACAGGCATTTAGTGATTACAGTTATAATGATGTGAACGAGGATTATGTTTATATCTGGAATGCTTATACAACAACGGAAAATGAAAAAATTAATGTCTTTCATGATTTAGTCTTCTTTTTAAAAAAAGGAAAAAATCTCTATGAACGTCTGGATGAGCATCACCATCAGGTGGTCTTTCCTTTGGATGATTATCTGAATATTTTAACAAAAACAGGTTTTACCGTTGAAAAAGTTATTTATCATTTTGATAAAACTCCTACGGAAAATAACACGGATAAAATTATGCTGGTTGCTAAAAAATGTCGCTAATAACGCGGCTTTTTTTGTAAAAACTAATTATGAGCGCTCAGGATAGTATTAATAGGGAGGATACAATGAAAGATAGAACTGATAATAAATTAAATACTCCTTATCGTACGAATGCAGAATATGTGAAGAAAAAATCGAAAAACCATGGTTATGATTATGAATTTGGTAATGATGTGAATGCGAAGGATTCTGCATTAGCACGTGGAGCAAATATCGCAAATGCCTTTTCTTATCCGGCTGCTCCGGCTATTGATACTGCCAACAGTCAGGGTAGTTTCAGAAAATACAATGAAGAGTATGCGATAGGTAATACTGATAATGTAAGTTACGAAAGAGAAGTTACTCCGAAGAAACTTAAACGAAAATATCAAGATAACTTAAGACAGAACTATAACGTGGAATTTTCTGATGATGAGTTAATAAGTGACAATTGCGATAATTGTGATAATTGTGCTAGAAGGAAGAAAAAATAACTATAGTTATTAATAAAATTTCCTCCACTAGGTGTATATACCTAGTGGAGGGATTTTTATGTTCGAAGATATTGATAGAAGAAATTATTGGCTTATCTTTTTAGTAATCACTAACATCATCTCGGTAGGCATTGTTTGCTTTATGATGTTAAAAAAGGACGATGTACAGCTTATAAGTGATGAAACGATAATTGTGCAAATAACAGGTGAAGTGAATATACCGGATGTATATGAACTAAATGATGGTATGCGCCTTAATGATTTGGTTGATAAAGCTGGCGGATTTACCGAAAACGCCGATATTAAAGCAGTTAATTTGGCATTATTGTTGAAGGACGGCATGAAAATAACCGTTCCGTCATTAAAAGATACTGAACCGGACGAAGCGGAAAATGATAAAATAAATATCAATACGGCGGATATGGAAGAATTAATGAGACTAAATGGAATCGGTGAGGTCAAGGCACTGGCGATAATCGCCTATAGGGAGCAAAATGGACCTTTTACGCAAATAGAAGACTTGATGAAAGTATCGGGTATCGGAGAAAAGACCTTTGCGAAAATTAAAGATGATATCTGTTGTTGAAAGTAGTATATATGTTCTTTTTGCTTTGGTATTAGCCGCCTTTTTTCTTGATTCCAACCATATCTTACTTATTTTTATTATTTCCGCTTATTTAATCTTTCTAATCCGTAAATCGCTAAAGTTATTTTTATTTATCTGTATGATATTAATTAGCTTTTATCTTATATATCAATTTCAGTATCATCGGTTATACAAAGTTGAAGATCATAAAAAGATAACCTGTATAATAAGCAATATCCCGGATTATAAAAGTGACTACGTTAGATTTTACTGTAAAGCAAATAAAAACAGAATGCTTATTTATGTGCAAAGTACGAAATTAAACTTGAGGTTGGGTGATGTTATCGAAATGGAATCCAATATCAAACCCGTAAAGGTAAATACGATACCCAATCAGTTTAATTATGCCAAGTATCTAAGGTCACATCATATCGCATACCAGAATTATGTGACCGATGTGCAATTTATTCGTAAAATCAATCGGCTTGATTATCAGTTAATAAACAAGATCCAGGATTATTATGAGACTTCACCGATTAAGGAATATTTGTTGTCCTTTATTATCGGGGATAAAAAAGCAATATCGGATGAATTTAGCGATCATGCACAGAATTTAAATATCTCCCATTTATTTGTCGTAAGCGGTTTTCATGTGAGTTTTTTATATTTTACTATCATATTTTTCTTAAAATATTTACGGATTACAAAAGAAACAGCCGAAGTAATAGCAACATTGTTCATTATTTTTTTTCTGATAATAAATCAGTTTTCAACTTCGATATTACGTGCCGTATTACTAATAATCGGGATAAACTTTAAGAATAGACACAGGTTGCCAATTGATAATATTCAGATTTTAAGTTTAATTGCATGCATTAATTTACTTATAAATCCATTCATTTTACACAATACCGGTTTTATTCTATCATATATGATTACCTTAATCTTATTTTTAAGCAGGAAGATCATATCGAATAGTCATAATAGAATCATTTCCGCATATAAGATAACTCTTGTCGCCCAATTATTTTCTTTGCCGGTTATTGCCAATTTTACTTTTTTTTATAATTTACTGTCCGTTCTTTTTTCTCCGCTTTTGTGCCTTTATTATAGTTTTGTTATTTTCCCGTTAACGCTTGTCGGATTATTATTACCGTGTCTTTCTATTTACCTAAAACCTTTTTTTTCTTTTTATGAAACATTACTGGAATATCTTGTTTCATTGTCCTTTTTAAATATCAATATCGGTGCATTTACCATATTAAGAAACATTATTTATTATTATTTACTGTATCAAATATTACGGAATCTTGAGCAACAAAGATTTAGGAAAATACTCATGACCTTATTTGTTATCGTGATTTTCTGTTATCATAAATTATCGCTGGTGGATGAAGTGACATTTCTTGATGTGGGACAAGGGGACAGCATCTTTATCCATAGTAATATTAATAATTGTACGGCTTTAATCGATACGGGTGGTGGGATTAACCATCATCCTGCTTTTGATGTTGTCAAATATCTACATTCCATCCAAATAAAGAAGATCGATATCTTATTTATTACTCATTCAGAGATTGATCATGCCGGTGATTATAAATACATACTGGATAATTTCAAAATAAAAACGATTGTTTTTAATGAATATGATGCTTCAAATCTCCATAGTGAAATAGCAATATCGGCTAGAAATAAAAAAATTAACATCCTGAAGGTAAAAGCATATAATAAAGTAGAATGCGGTAATTTACATTTTTTTATAATAAATCCGACCAAGGAAAATAATACTATTAATGACAATTCACTAGTATTATTTTTAATTTTTAATGGTGAAAATTATTTGTTTATGGGTGATGCTAGCTCTGATGTAATTGGGAATTTAAGCATAAGTTCCATCGATTTTTTAAAGGTAAGTCATCATGGTTCAAAACATTCGACTAGTGAAGAATTTATTCATTCTCTTAAGATAAACCACGCTGTTATTTCGGTGGGTAAAAATTATTATAATCATCCGGCCAAAGAGCTTCTAGCAATCCTTGAAAATAAGCATATCACTTATTATCGGACCGATACCGACGGTAGCATTTCTGTAAAATACTACCTGTCCAAAAAAAGAATTATAATATTTTATCGACCATATAATAAAATTACTTAATAGATTTTGTTGCTCATTAAACACTTAGTGTTTAATGTTTATATAGATATACCGAAAAAGGACTTATTTTATCCAAATAGGTCCTTTTTCACTTTTTAAAGTATTGGTTATAAAAGCAATATATGATATTATATAAGAGTAAAAACAAGGTGGTGCGTGTATGAATAATCTATATTTATTTACGGGTGTCAATAAATTCGCCATTGATGAAAAGATAAAGCAATTACTTGAAGAAGGAAATGTCAATGATTTGAGTTTGGTTAAGTACGACCTAGAGGAAGTCACAATCGATGAGGTATTAAATGACTGCGAAACATTACCGTTTTTAAGTGATCAGAAATTTATCATTATTAATCAGGTCCTCTTTTTATCTGCGGAAAATAGTAAATTGGATCATAATATTGATCGTTTTATGGAATATCTTGATAATCCCAATCCGACAACAGTATTAATAATTAATTGCAGTGACATTAAACTAGATAGAAAACGGAATGTGGTCAAAAAAGTACTTGAAAAAGCCGAAATATACGAATATGATAATCTAAACGAGGAAGAAGCAAGGGAATTAATCGTAAGTTATCTGGCCAAGCATAATGTGAAGATTCATTTTGATGCGCTTAACGAGTTAATCATAAGGACCGAATGTGACGCCTTAAAACTTAATTCCGAGCTACATAAGTTATCTTTCTATTTAGAGAATAAAACGGAAATAACGGTTGATGATATTAAGCTGTTAGTTGCCGAACCCTTAGAACATAATATCTTTACCTTGACAAATAATTTTCTAGAAAGAAAAATCGAAGATTCTCTAAAAATTTATCATCAGCTATTATTATTCAATGAGGAACCGATTGTTTTTTCCGCAATCCTCGGAAAAAATTTTCATAATTTATATGTCATTAAACAATATCAGAAAAAGTCTTTTACCGAGTATCAACTCCGCAATGTTTTAAAAATCCATCCGTATCAGTTAAAAATACTATATCAGATAGCTCAAAAAACGAAGGAGTCCGATATTGTAAGGAATATTTTCGCTTTACATGAATATGACATCAATGTTAAGTGTGGTAAGGTTGATAAATATTTAGGCTTTGAAATGTTAATCTTAAATATGTAAAAAAAAGACTTAGGTCTTTTTTATTTTATATAAAAAAAAGACTTTGCGTCTTTTTTTACATTATGCTATTTCATTTATTTTTTTAGCTAAACGTGATTTTTGTCTTGAAGCATAATTTTTATGTTGAATACCTTTTGCGACAGCTTTATCTAATTTCTTACATGCAAGACTATATGCGGCTTTAGCAGCTTCTAAATCTTTGTTAGCGATTGCAGTTTCTACATCTTTAATAGCAGTACGCATTGATGATTTAAAAGAAACGTTTAATAAACGGCGTTTTTCATTCGTTTTTGTACGTTTAATCTGTGATTTAGTGATTGGCATTGTTTCACCTCCATACTTTGTTACGACTATACAATTTTAACAAAATACTAGCTAAATTTCAATAATATTTTATAATTTAGGTATATTTTTTGTCTTAAATTCAATTATTATTTATTAATGCGATGTTTATTTTCTTTTTGTTTGAGCCAATATCTGATTCCCCGATTAGCGAATGGTTCTTCTTTAAACCTAGGAATAACATGCAAATGAGCATGCATTATTTCCTGTCCGCCGATTTTTCTTACATTCCAGCCGATATTATAGCCATCCGGTTTGTAGGTATTATCTAGATGATTTTTGACATCCTTAAGTAAACTGAATGTAGCATTCCATTCTTCCCGGGTTAAGTCAAAGACGGTTTCTCGGTGAGCTTTTGGAATAATGATTCCGGAGCCGATTAAAACCTCCTGCTCCTGTTGTAGAAAATAAACATATTCATTTTCGAAGATTATTTCATCTTCGTTTATTTTACATAAAGGACAATAATTCATACATCGTCTCCGCTTGTTTTTTCTTTTATCATAACTTTAATTGCGTTTAATTACAATAGTAATTAAAGTTATTTTTTTTATTTAAGTATATTTTTTGTAATCTCTTCAATATTATAAATGAATATTTAAGAGGTGATTATAAAATGGATTATGATTCAATAAGAACCGATTTGATTATCGAAAGTATCGAAGTAAATAAAAATCAAATTGATACAAATGATTTAAAAATTAAAGAATATACCGTCGATGATATGAAAATTACCGAAGCAATCGTAACTAAGGAACAGGAGGAATTTTTCGGTAAAAAAAGTGGTACTTACATCACGATCGATACGACCGCCATTGTTGAAAATGATCATGAAACATTATTAAAAATTCAAAAACAAATCGCGAGACAAATAAAATTATTATTTAATAAATATCACATCACAGATGACGCGCTAGGACTTATCGTCGGATTAGGTAACGATAAAGTGACGCCCGACGCACTCGGTCCGAGTGTGATTAAAAATGTTTTTGTGACTAAGCATTTATTTGATTTACATCCTGAAGAAATCGATCCTAAGGGATTTCGTCCGGTATGTGCGATTGCACCGGGGGTCATGGGAAATACGGGAATTGAAACGGCGGAAATCGTTAATTCAGTCATCAAGGATGTCAAACCTAAGTTTGTGATAGTTGTCGATGCTTTGGCGGCTAGGGCGTTAAACAGAGTTAACAAAACGATTCAAATATCCGATGCCGGTATCAGCCCGGGAAGCGGAGTAGGGAATAAACGCAAGGAAATCAGTTATGATACGTTAGGCATCCCGGTAATTTCCATCGGTATTCCTACCGTAGTCGATGCCGTTACGATAACTAGTGATGTCATTGATATGTTGATTAGATATATAGCTTATTCATTAAATAATAAGCGTCCTTCAAATAACTTGGTGCCTGCGGCGATGAGCGGAAGGAAGGATTTAGATAAGGTTGAATTGCCTTCAAAGGATGTTTTAAAAAACTTATTTGGTGAATTAGGAATAATGAGTAACGAAGAAAAACAGAAATTATTATTTGAAGTATTAACACCACAAGGACTAAATTATATGGTTACCACAAAAGAAATCGATTCCAATATCGAAGATCTGACCCATATCGTATCTCGGGGAATTAATCTGGCGCTGCACAAAAATATCAGTTGACGACTAAATAAAACATATTTTATGCCTCCGTTGTACTATACTGTAATAGAATACGGTATGAAGGGTTTTGAGATGATGGTTAATAAAAAAATCCTATTTTTAAAGACCTTTGTCATTTTTATGATCTTTATCTTAATGGTATGGTACTTAGCGATTAATGCCAATTTAGCTTTGATAAACATCAGGTTGTTTCAGTCTTTAATCTATTTTTTGAATGATATGAATTCACGTAATAATATCTTGGAATATGTGGCCCTATTAATTATAAAACTGTTATTCAACGTGGATATTCATAATCTTCAAAGCTTTTTTGATAATATTAATCCGTTAATTAATTAAGGAGGTTCTCATGGAAAAAAAGTTATTACGCTATGCGATTATTGTGGTCATTTTCTTTATCGGTTTGTCCATGGGTGTGACATATCAGCAAGAAAACCGTTCCAAAAGGCTTCAGGGTGAATTAAGTTCCTTTGAGGATGAAATAACTGAGCCTAATAACGATTTTGAGCCGGTAAATCCCGTTACAAATCCTGATGAAAGCTATGAATCTTCACCAAATATCGATCATAACCTGTTTACCAGTTTGGCTAAAGATGGAGAATATATCTTAAAGAAGGGATTGGAATTGATTTTAGATACGAGCAATGATATATTCCGCTTTATTTTTGGCATTAAATAACGATTATTTAATAAAGCCTTACGGCTTTTTTTCTTTATTTTAAAAGATATTGAAAAAATGCTGTAAATATTGTAAAATTTTATTTGTTTAGACTAATAATGGAGTGATGTTATGAGCCAAATTGATTATCAAGAACTTAGGAACAGACAAAAACGGATTAGAAATTTTTCCATTATCGCTCATATAGACCATGGTAAATCAACTCTTGCCGATCGAATTTTAGAATTGACTCATAGTGTGGAATCAAGGGAAATGATGGACCAATTGCTTGATTCTATGGATTTGGAACGTGAAAGAGGTATTACGATTAAGTTAAACGCGGTCGAATTAAAGTATGTTGCTCGTGATGGCAATGAGTATATATTTCATTTAATTGATACCCCGGGGCATGTGGACTTTACATACGAAGTCAGTAGATCCCTTGCTGCCTGTGAAGGAGCTATTTTAGTTGTTGATGCTTCACAGGGTATTGAAGCGCAAACGCTTGCCAATGTTTATTTGGCCCTCGATAATGATTTGGAAATATTATTGTTTTTAAATAAGATTGATCTTCCAAGCAGTGACGTCGAACGGGTTAAGCATGAAATTGAGGATGTTATCGGCCTTGATGCCAGTGAAGCAGTGATGGGAAGCGCAAAACTCGGTATAGGAATTGAAGAAATATTGGAAAAGGTTGTCAAGGGAGTACCGGAACCTGTCGGAGATCCCGAGGCTCCGCTTCAAGCCCTCATTTTTGATTCCTTTTTTGAATCATATCGCGGGGTTATTCCGACAATCAGAGTCGTAAACGGAACCGTTAAAAAAGGCGACAAGATCAAATTAATGTCAACCGGAGCCGTTTATGAGGTAACAGAAGTAGGCGTTTATACCCCTAAGGAAGTACAGCGTGATTATCTAACGGTGGGAGATGTCGGTTACTTAACTGCTTCGATAAAATCAATTAAGGATATTCATGTCGGTGATACCATCACTAGTGCCGAAAATCCGGCAAGTAATCCTTTACCGGGTTATCGTAAATTAAACCCGATGGTTTATTGCGGGTTATATCCCGTTGATGCGGCAAAATATAATGATTTGCGGGATGCCTTGGATAAGTTGCAGTTATCTGATTCCTCACTTGTTTTTGAACCGGAGACTTCTCAGGCTTTAGGTTTTGGCTTCAGAACCGGCTTTTTAGGACTGCTACATATGGATATCGTCCAGGAACGCTTGGAACGGGAATTTGATCTTGATTTAATCGCAACCGCTCCTTCGGTAATCTACAAAATCGATTTGACGGACGGGTCGCAGATAACCTTAGAAAATCCGGCGCATATGCCGGAAATCCAAAAAGTAAAACAAATCATGGAACCCTATGTCAGAGCCACAATTATCAGTCCAAGTGAGTATGTCGGTGCCATCATGGAATTATGTCAGCGAAAAAGAGGTACCTTTATCGATATGCAGTATATTGACGAGAATCGGGTAAACATTCATTATGATATTCCTTTGGCCGAAATAGTTTATGATTTCTTTGATAAATTGAAATCCAGTACCAGGGGATATGCTTCCCTTGATTACGAATTAAACGGATATCGTCCGTCAAACCTTGTTAAAATGGATATTTTGCTTAATCATGAAGTTATCGATGCCTTAAGCATCATTGTTCACCGTGATTTTGCTTATGAAAGAGGAAGTCTTATCTGTCGGAAATTAAAGGATATTATTCCACGGCAATTATTCGAGGTTCCCGTACAGGCGGCTATTAACAGTAAAGTCATAGCCAGAACCAACATTAAAGCTATGGGGAAAAATGTTCTGGCAAAATGTTATGGCGGCGACGTTTCCCGTAAGAAAAAGCTATTAGAAAAGCAAAAAGAAGGTAAAAAAAGAATGAAAGCCGTGGGAAGTGTGGAAGTTCCACAGGAAGCATTCATGGCGGTATTGACAGTTGATGAATAAAAAAAAGATACTTTTTATAAAACCGATAAAAAGACGGTTTTTCAAAGTATCTTTTTTTATCATTAATTTAATTTATTGGCTTGATTCTGCATTAAGAAAGGATTTAACCAAGATAACGCAATGAGACAGAAAATTAAGTAAAGAACGGAATGGTCACTGGCTCCTTGTTTTGCCAATCTTTTACCGGCTGCATACTGCCAGTAAATACTATATATTCCTAAAGTAACGAAAGTCATTAGGAAATGAGCTAAACCACCGAATCCCTCACCGGTTTGCTTCTTTAATTCCATTTGGAACATGATATACCAAACAAGTAGGTATATTCCTAAAGTAATAATTGTCAATAAAATCATAACTAAAATAGAACGTTTTTTCATATATTCCTCCCGTAAAATTATATTTATGAACTTAGAAATAATTCTAAAGTATCACCTATATATAAGTTATTTATCAACATTCTAATTTTAGCAGTATATTTGGAGAATGTCAATACAGGTAAAAAACATTTAAATATTAGAAACTTTACCGTCTATTTCATATAATGATTGTGAGCGTGATAATATGAATAGTTTCGAAATCACAAACCATTATGAATACAGAAGATTTAAGGAAAAATATTTTAATGGTGTTATTGGACTGGATAATATCATCAAAGAATTGTTTGCGATATATGCTTTGACAGAAGTAAATAAAATAAAACAAAAAAATAATATTCAGGTCAAAAAACAGGCACTAAATATGATATTTTATGGGAATCCCGGTACCGGAAAAACAACGATCGCCAGAAAAGTGGCAATGATGTTTAATGATATTCATTACTTAAGTAAAGGTCATCTAATTGAAATCGATCGCAGTGATTTAATCGGTGAATATATCGGGCAAACATCGATAAAGACCAAAAGAATTCTTGAAGATGCCAAAGGCGGGGTATTATTTATTGATGAAGCATACAGTTTATATAATGAAGACTATAATGATTTCGGTAATGAAGCTATTGATATCCTGTTAAAATTCGTGGAGGATCACCATGAGGATTTTATTGTCATTTTAGCCGGATACAAGGAAAAAATAGAAGTAATGTTGCATAATAATAAAGGATTAAATTCCCGTTTTCCCATTAAATTATTTTTTGAAGACTATGATATTAATGAATTAAAACAAATATTTAGATACACAATAAAAATAAATGGGTACGAATGTAGTAAAGCTTTTGAAAAGAAGTTTGATCAGTATATAATGTCATTAGCTCAGCAAAATAGTCCATTATTAAAATATAATGGACGGTTTATCAGAAATTTAATTGAGAATATTATTCGACACCATGATATGAAAATCTATTTAAACAAAAATTATACCGAAAAACTAATGGTTTTAGATGAGGAGGATTTTAAATAAAAGAGTTAAGAACAGAATAGTTCTTAACTCAAATCTCTAAATACACCGATTACTTTACCGATAATTTTAACCTGATTTAGGATTATTGGTTCAAAATCCTCATTTTCCGGTTGTAAGCGATAATAATTTTTTTCTTTATAAAATCTTTTGACTGTTGCTTCATCATCTTCGGTCATCGCGACGACGATTTCACCGTTACTGGCGACATCGGTTTTCTTGACAATTATCGTATCATGATCAAGTATACCGGCATTCTTCATGCTATCACCCGAAACCTTCAAAGCAAACACTACCTCACCACGATTAACTAAATTATTGGGAATAGGAAAATAATCTGTGACGTTTTCAATAGCTTCTATCGGATTACCAGCTGTTACCAACCCTACCATTGGTATGGAGGTAAATTGGTTTTTATCTTCTTTTATGATACTAATTCCTCTGGATGTTGTCGAATCTTTACGGATATAACCTTTTTCCATCAGATTATTTAATTGTGAATATACTGAAGAACTTGATGCTAAATCAACTGCCTTGCCGATTTCACGGACACTTGGTGGATATCCCTTATTCTCAACAAATTCTTCAATAAAGTCTAATATTTGTTTTTGTTTGGGAGTAAGTTTCTTCATTATTATCACCTCTATTTCTTATTATATAGTAAAAATTGACAAAAAGCAAACATTTGTTTATAAAAAAATAACTTCCACTAAATTTAGCAGAAGTTATAGAGAAATTTATTTATGCTTCAACAATAGCACCAGTAGGACATTCGTCTTGGCATGCGCCACAATCGATGCAAACGTCCTCATCGATAACATAAATATCTCCTTCAGATATACATTCAACCGGACAAACAGCTGCACAAGATCCACATGCGATACATTTGTCAGTAATTCTTCTTGGCATAATATACTCCTCCTTTTTAATCTTTCGTTTTAATTTTACCATAAAAAAACAAAATTTAAAGATAAAATTGTTTAAAAATGGATTAATTTGTTATATAATCTTTTAAGTAATTAATTAACGGAGGTTTTCTGATGATAAGTGATTTATCTATTAATACAATTAGAGTTTTAGGTATTGATGCGATTAATAAAGCTGAAAGTGGTCATCCGGGTATCGTATTAGGCGCTGCACCTATGGCTTACACATTATGGACTAAACACTTAGATGTATATCCAAAGGACCCCTTATGGTTTAATAGGGATCGATTTGTATTAGCAGCTGGTCATGGTTCGATGTTATTATACGCAATGCTTCATTTGAGCGGATTTAATGTGACGCTTGATGATTTAAAACAGTTTCGCCAATTAAACAGTAAAACGCCAGGTCACCCGGAGTTTATGCATACAGAAGGTGTCGATGCCACTAGCGGTCCATTGGGACAAGGTATTCCGATGGCAGTTGGTATGGCGCTTGCCGAAAAGTATTTTACGGAAAAATTTAATAAGGATGATATCACGTTAATAGATCATTACACTTATGTTATATGTGGTGATGGAGATTTAATGGAGGGTGTGACATACGAAGCAGCATCAATTGCCGGACATCTGAAATTAGGTAAATTAGTCGTCTTATATGATTCCAACAATATTACACTTGACGGTACTAAGGAACAATCATTCAATGAAGATATAAAAGGAAGATTCGAAGCCTTGGGTTGGCATTATGAATATGTTGAAAACGGTAACGATGTTAAAACGATAAATCTGGCAATGCGTAATGCGAAAAACATTTTGGACAAACCATCGATAATTGAAATTAAAACGGTTATCGGTTACGGAGCTACAAATCAGGGTACAAATAAGGTACATGGCGCACCTTTAGGTGAGGAAGGTGGACAAGCTGCCAAGAAACACTATAAATGGGATTATGAACCCTTTGAAGTACCTAATGAAGTATATGAACATTTTAAAGATACGACGATTAAACGCGGTACGGTTGAATATCGTGAATGGATAAATAACTTAGCGTTATATGAAGAAAAATATCCTGAACTTTATCAGGAATTGATAAAATATATGAAAAATGAAATAGATGTTGATTTAACTGCTGTTTTACCAACATACGAAATCGGAAACAAAAATGCTACCCGTAACTACAGTTACGAATGCTTAAATAAAGTAGCTCAGGTGGTTCCTAATTTAATCGGTGGAGCGGCTGATTTAACAGCATCTACAAAAGCAATAATCAAAGGAGAAGAAGCCTTTACAGCAAGTAATCATACCGGACGAAATATCTACTTTGGAGTCAGAGAATTTGCGATGGCTGCCATAGCTAACGGAATTGCCTTACATGGCGGTTTACGGATATTTGTGTCGACATTTTTTGTGTTCAGTGATTACTTTAAACCGGCTGTGAGAATGGCAGCTTTGATGAAACTTCCGGTTATCTATATCCTTTCCCATGACAGTATTGCTGTCGGAGAAGACGGACCGACTCATGAACCGATTGAACAATTAGCCATGTTAAGATCCATTCCCAATATGTTAGTTTTACGTCCTTGTGACGGGAATGAAACAGCGGCCTGTTATAATCTGGCATTAAAGACTAATAATCGTCCAATCGCATTAGTATTAACCAGACAAAATGTAAAAACGATAACATCTAATGTGTATGATGAAGTAAGCAAGGGTGCTTATATAGTAAGTGAAGCGGCAAGTAACAACATCGACGGTATCATTTTAGCATCAGGTTCCGAAGTTAATCTGGCAATTGAAGCACAAAAAGAATTAGAAAAGGACAATATATTTGTCAGAGTTGTCAGTGTTGTATCAATGGAATTATTTGATGAACAAAATGCCGAATATCAAGAAAGGGTATTACCTAAAACAATCAGAAAACGTTTAGCAGTGGAAATGGCTACTCCGTTTGGTTGGCATAAATATGTCGGTTTGGATGGAAAGGTAGTGGGTATAAATACATTCGGTACTTCCGGAAAACTAGAAGATGTAGTTAAAAGTTTTGG
>JAWLBU010000031.1:0-29287 GCA_041687555.1 Haloplasmataceae bacterium
ACTACAGCTTTATGATAAAACAAAATGCCCGTTAACTCTTGAATTTAAAAGTTTAACGGGCATTAATGATTATTTTTACTGTAAAACTCAGGTTATATATTATTTCTCAAGTAATGGTACTTGATTACTTTCAACTATATTCTACAACAGAAAGCGCTCTATTTCTAGTGAGTTTTAGTAAATTATTTATTATTTTCAAAAGTGTTTATGCAAAATATATTTTACTACATTAAAAAACAACACCATTAACTGACAATCAATCATCAATCCAGCCTTCCCACTTATAATTTTCATCAAAATCCATTTCTATTATTTCACAATAATCCACATCCTGTTTATACTTAAGCTGACGCATAAGCATACCATGTGATACGACAATGACTTTCTCGTATCTTCCCAAATATTTTTTAAGGCATTTTGCTGCTCTTTCAGCAAGACTGCTTAACGGTTCCCAAGCACATGACTGATTTTCCGGATACTCTCCTTTATATTTAATCAGTTCATTTACGGCGCTTTCCAAATATGTTTCACTGTTAAAATTAAAGGTTAAATCAGGAATCCACTCGTGAATGTCATTTTCCACCAGTATATCCAATCCTAATTCTTTAGAGATAATTGCCGCCGTCTGTAATGCTCTTGTATAAGGAGATGAGATTATTATCTCCGCATCTTTTAAGCTCTCGTCTTTAGCAGCTTTTTTAGCCTGTTGTATCCCTTTTTCCGTTAAAGGAGCCAAATCCATCCCATGACCTTTGTAACCTTTTGATCTGACTTCAGCATATGTCGGTTCACCGTGCCTAATAAGAAATAGTTTCATATCTTTTCTCCCTCGTATAAAATATCTTGATATTACCATAATGATTTAAAAACCCAGCATTAAATGCTGAGAAGTTTATTATTATTATTCAATTTCCCTGTCAAATTCATCGGCTTTTATTTTTCGGAAAATACTGATATATCCTAATAGGAAAAAGAGAATACCAATTCCCAAATTGGCCAAAATATCCCTACTGATTTCGGAATCAGTATATACTTTTACATATTCCGAAAAACTTAATTCTATCTCCTCAGACAGAAGATAATTTGTTATGGCAAATAAATTGGAAACAACAACGGCAAATAAACAAGGAATAAGGATTAACCATTTGGTAGTCTTAGTGGTTAAACCGCCAAGTTTTTGATATCCGTAATATGCGGCATAACCTATGAGTAAAGATAATACCGCCGCAAAACCCCAGAATAATTCAAGCAGCATCCAAGGTATAGCTCCGATGATTGCACCGATAAACGCTCCGATCATACCGGAAACATAATTCTTTTTTTGTTTCTTATATTCATTTTTCGTATTTTCTAAATCACACTGAGCCTTAGCAATACATTCCTCATGAGCATGAAAAGCGATCTTATCAACCTTCATGATGGCATTTACGTCACCGTTATTACAGTATAAGCATGTCGGTACGGTGCTTATTTCATAATCCTTAAGGAATTTCACCAAGGTTTCAATCAACTTGTCAAACTGTTCCAAGGTATATCCTTTAAATGTCTCATGTAACCTTAATACCAGAACGCCACGGTCTAAATCGAATGCTCTTACTTTTAATTCTTTTTTATTATCATTTAGAAACTGCATTAAATTATCCGCTTGTTCCTGCGTGATGGTCGTTAACGGAATAAAAACTAATTTACAATTATTGGCAGTATTAAGATAATCAATTACCTGCCTGACAGTAATGAGATAGTTATCTATCTTACCATATACATAAGGTTTCCGATATTCCCAACCTCTTATTTGGGCCAATGATTTACACAAATTCATAATTGATCCTCCAATCACATATATCTATATTATAGCAAAATTACCATATACTTACAATACTAATCAAAAACACCTACTAATAAATATATTAGTAGGTATGTAAATAACACTAATTCTTTTCAAGATAATCGATGATTGTTTTCATGATTAACATATGACCCGTGATGTTAGGATGAATACGATCTCTTGATATTTCATGATTGGTAATGTTTTCTAGCAGTTTGTCAAAAGCTTCCTGAATATCAATAAATCTTATCCCATATTTGTTTGTTAATTCCTTTAAGACATTTTGATAATCCAAGAGTGTTTTTCGCATGGGATCGGCTAAATTATTTTCTATCATAAACGGCGACATGATGACTAACTGTCTATTTGCTTTTATTGTTCTACATATCAGATCTTCAATATTATTACGATAATCCGTAATGCTATTGTGCAAATGCTCAATTTCCGGACAATCAAACAATCGCCAGACATCATTAGCTCCAATCATTAAGAATATCCAATCGGGATTCAGATTCAATATATCATCATATCTGTCACATATATCATTTGAGCGATGGCCATTTGAGCCCTGATTAATAATGCGTAAATGTAATTCCGGATATTGCGAATGCAGATAACCAAACAATAAATTGACATACCCGTTACCAAAAGGACTAAATGTCGGAGCTCCTTCCCCGTCGGGCTTTTTCCGCTCACAATCGGTTATTGAATCACCTACGAATACGATTTTCTGATTCTTCTTTAATAACATAAATACCTTCCTTACTTAATTAAAATATTAGGGTGTGGATAACCCTAATATTTTTGTGATTATTCTGTTAAACCAAAGTTTGCTCCAATTCCTCTACCGATTGTATTGTATCCTTCTGCTAAATAATCAGTCGGATATGCATTAGATACAGGAACAATTATATCGCTGTCAGAGTTAATTTCGGCTACTTCAGGTGCGAGTCCCTCAAGTTTTAAAGCACCGGTTGTCTCACTTGGTAATTGTGCCTCATAGGTTGCTCTTGTTCCTGATAGCGGAATATATCTCATTAGCGTGGAATCAGCGCTTGCAGGTATTGTATATTCTAAGCTTCTGTAGCTTCCCCAGTTAACCAGGTTAACCACGCCTTCCGTATCGGTTTCATAAGTTCCGTATATTAATGCGGTGCTTAATGGTGTGACTATATCACTGTACATTTTCAGATAACTTTCTTTATTTGCATTGTAAGCATCGATCGCATTAGCTTTTGCTCCATAACCTACAACTTCGTCACTTGCATTATAATATACTTTTCTTGCATAGAATGCATTGACGCTTTCACGTCCGCCGTATACTTCAATTTTGCTTCTGTCAAATACTCCGTCAGTGTAAATATCCTCTTCCTGATTCAATACACCAACTTCATATTTATAGTAGGAAGCACCTTCAAAATCGGTAACTGCTATTTTCTTATCCAAATCAAACTTCTGAATTTGCACGCCGCGGTTAGCAATCTTCGAATTAAATGTTACCAATCTGCTCGTTTCTCCCTTAATTGGCGCAGCACCAAAACCAAAATCATCTCCGACGGAAGTTCCGTTCATCAAAGCTGCCTGAGGTCGAACTGGGAAGACTAAAACATCATCGTCTAATCCATACACATTACGGAATTTCTCAATACTTAAATTATCAGGATTAGAACCAAAAAGATGTGTGGCGGCCCCCTCAACCTCTGACATCACTTTACCTGCCGAACCATTCATTAATGTGCCGTCGGACTGAGCCCAAGGATATGATGCAACAACCCAGATTACCGCACTGCTTAAGGCAGGAATTTCATAATCCTGATAAATATAGGCAGCACTGGCCATGCCTAATGGCTGTTCAAATAATTCGTCTTCGATCATCGTTTGTTTTGTCAAATCAGCAAAAACAAGACGATGATTCTTTAAATTATATTTTTCTGTCGTATTATTGAATACTTCAACATATGAATATTCATACATGTCCACACCCACTTCAGTAATCATGAGATCAGGGGCGTTAGTAATTACGGAAGTTGGCACATAAGATGCAACTTTAGTCATATCCAGACCTTTAATTGTTTCCGTGGCTACTGAAGTTGCTTCTCTGACATCCTTAACTACTTCTAAAGTGAATTCATCACTTCCGTATTCGGTAGTAATTTTAACCGCATACTCACCAACAACCAGTTCCAGATCCTTAAGAGTTTGTCCAAAGATCGTTAGTGTACCATCAACCAATTCATAATCAATGATGTTCTCTAAAACATCTTCATCAATTGCGATTTCTAAAGAATCAGCGGAAGCACCCTTGAGGTCAACTGTTGCAGTTACGTTTGCGGTAATTGCTCCTGGTACCCAGTGATAAACAATAGGAGTTCCTACAGGAGCCGGTGTTGGGTCTTCTGTAGTGGTAGTTTCTACGGTAGTTGTCGTTGCAGTAGTTGTTGTAGTTTCCTCAGTACTCTTTTCTTTCCCCTTTTGACAACCTACAATCCCAATTAATAACATAAAACATACTGCCAAAATAAATTTCTTTTTCATTATCTTACCTCTCTTATTATTATTTATTTATATTGCATTAATCTACAATATCAAATTCATCATGTGATATTAACTCAATCAATTTCATATAAATCAAGTTTTATCACAACGGTTCCTGACCATAAATCGTGTAAACACCTTGAATCCTCACGGTAAAAAGCCAGGATGAAAGACGCAATAGCCGGTATTATTAAAAGGCTCTCTATCAGGTTACGGACGATAAATTCTCTATACATCAAACGGGTGGCCGAAATTTCCTCCAATGTTTTTAAATCAACCACACCTATGCCGGCCAATAATTTACCGATTGTCTGACCGTTACCGATTAAAGCCGGCATCAAAGTGAAATACAGAGTCTTGATAAAGATCCAAAACAAGATTATCTTCAAATATAAATCGAAAACCATTTCTCTAAACCTGATCAATAACTCAAGATTGGTATAATCACTCTCGTTAACACCAAGACTTTCGACAAAATGATCGATTTCCAAAAATAAATGCTTTGTTGATAAATACCAAATTACTAAAACTATTATGATATCAATTAAATAAGCTATTATTCTTCTGATTAGATTAGCCGATTCGTATGTTAACTTTTCCATTAAATCATCTTTGGTAAAATCGATTATTTCCCCGTCAATATTACGTATTTCATTATCTTCCATTTGCTTACTCCTAACCAAAATAATCTGTCAAGATACCATAGCCACTGTTATTTAAATCAAAAGCGTAATAAAATGCTTTTGTGGTTTTGTAATATTCGTTATCCTTCGGTAAGATGAGGTCGGAATCTTTAAAATAAGGAGAATAAAGATCAAAATACATTACGTTATTGATAAAATCCAACCCCATTTTTCTGATAAAGGTTGCCCCAAATAAGTTTTCTTCCTCCTGAAAATCAGTTAGGAGCTGCAAAACCAATCTGTCATTAATCCCATCACCGTTATCATCCAAGGCATCGATTCTCTTTGATGTGCCATTAATATGACCGCTAAAAACAAATTTGATATTATCATAATTCTTAACTAAATTTTGAAATACATATTCCCCGGTAACACTTCTTAAACCTTTATTTGACATATATTCATGAGTGGCTAACACGACGGTTTTATCAGGGAATTTCTGAAGAATTGTTCTGGCCCAATTTAAATCCTTCTCGGACACATGGATTCCCGAAATTGACGAACCCCAGCCCAAATACATGAATAAGAATTCATGACCGTTAATATTCAGCAAATCATAGTGACTGCGGTTATTTTGATATGACTCGCCATAATAACTGAAATTTTCAAAAACACTTTCACCTAGATATTGAGTATAGTAATCGTATACTAATTTATCATCCAGGGCATTTGCGCCTTCGCTGTTATATGAACTTACACCGCCGACATCATGATTGCCGCTTGATACCCCGAATGGAATTCCCGCCTCTAATAATGGGTTTAGAACATATGTCTCAAAGTATTCCCATTCTTCGATAGTCACGCCTCTTTGCTGCTGCACAAAGTCTCCGGTAAACAAGAAATATTCTAAATTATTGGTTTCATACTGATTAATGAGATAATTTACCATACTGTTTAAAGCATCGAGTGCCTGCTTGCCGATAACCGAATCAGTACCGGATTTTGCCAGCATTTGAATAATATATTGAATGTCACTTAAGTGATATAATTGCTTTGTTACATTGTCTAAAGCGATGTTACTGATAACCGATGAGATTCTTACATATACTTTGTTGTTTTTTACATACCTATCCTGTCCGGAATAGTCATAACCCAAAGTAACATTTTCATCAGCATTAATTATTTTTGTCGAGACATTTTCCCACATTTCACGTTCATGATTATATAGCTGCATAAATACGGTGCGTCCCTTGTTAGCTTTACCATGCCAGATTAAGGCTTTATCTTCACTGTCCGTAACTGTAAAACTGAGGACTGGACTATTACTGAAAGGTGTCAGAAGATAGTTTTCATCAATTTCAGTCAAGCTTGATTCATCATCTAAGCGCACGCCAAGATTGTCAATACCGGAATAAAGCGATGTCGCCACTCCCCTCTGATATGCGTCATATTCGACCGCCTTTTTCTTGTCACTATTAATTTCCGGAAGGGTGAAGGCAATTGTTTTATTAATCTTAAAGCCATACTTATTGACAGCCTCGATACTTAATGAATGTTCGCCTTCCGCCCAAGCATTTTTTGTCAGTTTTAAATCCGATGGTATTAATACTCCGTCCATTTTTACATTAAAAGATGAAATGTTATCTGTTTTGCTGACCTTCAGCACTTTCGATTCACTGATGATTTCGCCGTTATTTATATTAACGTCAATATCAGTAAAAGCTTTATTTTTGATTGTCTTTTCTTTATTGTTTATTTTTAAGGTAATCTCCGGTTTCTGGAATTCTTTGGTAACGACAAATCCGTAAGCATCCAACATTTTTTTATTTACCGTAAATGTTAATGTGTCACTTTTTCCATAACCAAAGCGTAAATCCGGATTAATTTCATTTTCTCCAAAGTTTAGCGGTTCGTTGAGATAATCGCTTTCCGGATATTCATCCGACCAGATCTTCTTTCCGTTTATTTGAATGTAAACATTGCGCAGGCTAAAGGTATTAAGGTTATCACCATACTTATTACCGCTTTTGAATGTGAGCTTAAGCTTTCCGTCCACAATATTTAATCCCAAAATACTGACTTCATTAGTAATGAACAATGCATTTTCATCACTTTTTGCTTTTAATGGAATTTCATGTTTATCATTAATCACGATGGTATTGTTATAAGAATTATCTAGGTTATAACTTTCATAAAAAATCTTTACCGGTCCCGAATAGGTTTGATAAACTTCTACTTCCTGATCTTCGATAAATACTTTAGTATTTCCCGTAACAATACCCATCTGACCGTTTTCATATACGGCATATATTTTATTATTAATTTTTACGAAGATGACCGTAACTGCTACGATTAACAACAGAAAAATGCCAGAAAGTATTAAAGCTTTCTTTTTCATATTTTCACCCGATTAATTATTAGGTCTTGTGACATTAATTGTTTTAACGTTTAGCGGAGCAGCACTGCTTAAACGCCCTTCACTAAAGACTTCATCAGTACGCCAGTTAATGAATTCCAAACCTAATGACGGATCGACTGATAGTTTAATTGTTTTATCAATAAACCGGTAATTGGCAATATTTTCGGTCGAAAAGCGCATGATGCCAAATTGTGTAGGATTCATATATGATTCAAATTTCGTGTATTCACGAAGTGGAAGTTGCCACTGCATTATTCTCTCACCCGGTAAAGGTGGTCTGAATTGTAAACCGACAGTATTATCCCAGCCTTTTGTTCCCGGATTGGATGTCGCAGTAAAATCCACATGTGTCTGACCGGCAACCATCGCCGTAGTATCGATTCTTCCGCAGAAATTAATCCTTACAACAGGATCAAAATATTTCCAGGCATTTTCAAAATAATACCCGTCAATAACCTCACCGTCATCTCTTATTTCCATGACATTAAAAGCCTTTTTCCCATAGACAAAATCAGGATCTATTTGTTTTTCTTCAGGTAATGCCGCATATTTATTTAATAATGTTATTGTCGCTTTGTTTTCCTGATTATTAAACTTTTGAATTTCCAATGAACGAAGTAAAGTACTGTTCAAATGAGTATATGGCGTTCCCGCACCCGGAGAAAAGATCGGGAAAAAATCTTCTGTTCCGCCATCAATCTTTTTACCGACTAATCCCATATTGGTTAACTCATATATCGGTATGTCATCGGTTTCTATTCTCCAAAAATCCTTAAAGTGTTCAATTGTTTGAGATATAGCACCTAATTGGTCAGGTGAATCTTTATGAATAACGGCACTGCTAAAAGGCTTATTATAGGCATTGGAGCCGGAGCCAGCCGTCCAATAATACGGTTTTAACCATATTAAACCGTATGATAAACTTGGAATAATAAAATCTTCATCTACTAATCCCATAAACTGGAAACCGGTCGATAAGACCTCATTTCCGGTTAAAGATGCTTCATTTTCATAATTCTGACCTTGTAAAGGATTAGCTAGGACCAATCGATGATTCTTTAAATTATAACTATCTGCCGTATTATTAAATACTTTGACATATTCATAACCGGACATGGTTTCATAATGAAAATAGTGATATGTATCTAGAACCGCTTCTATAATCAGTAATTCCGGAGCATCTTCCAATATCTCTATATTGGATGCATTCTCTAAAAGTTCTGTTGATGGTAATTGTAACGTATAATCATATACTGTAGGTTCATTGTTTTCTTCAGTTGTATCTGTCACATCTTCCGTAGTATTGGTATTCTGCCGTGTTGTGTCTTTTTTATTGCCGCAACCGACAATCAGGAACAGTGTCAGAAACAAAATTAATAATATATTTAGTTTTTTCACTTAGTTTCCTCCCCCTTAAATTTATTGTGAAATTCATTGATATCTATTACCATACCATTGTTAATACGGGACTCTTCGGCAGCAAAGGCCATAACATGGGATTCAATCGACATCGAAAGCAATGAATCAAAAGGTTTTCCATAAAGGTATGTATCCATAAAGTTCATCACAAAACCGATGTCCGCACCACCGTGTCCCCCTCCTAAATTTTCTACTTTGATGACTTCTTTATTTTCTTGTCCGAATCTGGTGATTTCGATTTCCTTGGTGGTCTCTATCGCTCTTATTTCACCGTATTCGCACATGATCTTTAACGAACGGTGGATTTTATCCGTAAAGGCACTGATATTAAATGTAGCATGTATACCGCCTTCAAATTCCAATATGGAAACCTGATGATCGGCGACATTATTATCGCAGGCAAAGACACATCTGCCGTAATTACTCGTTCTTAAATCCTTAATCAAGTTATCCATCGACGTATTATCAAACACGACGCTTCTAATCTTGCCGCTTGAATATATTTTTAAAGCCGAATAAGGACATTTTTCTTCAATTTGGCATTCGGCACATCTAGGTGCCATCAGTTTTTCATCATAATTGTTTTTATTGAAGAATGTAAGTCGTCCCATCGAAGACAATTTCTTACAATGTTTATCTCCGAGTAAATATAGCAATATATCCATGTCATGACATGATTTGGCCACCACAAGCGGAGCAGCTACGTCAGTATTCCGCCAGTTACCGCGTACATAGGAATGGGCGAAATGATAATAGCCAATATTTTCATTGTGCTGGATATCAACAACATTACCCAAAGTTTTTGCATCAATTATTTCTTTCAGTTTTCTAAAGAAAGGAGAATGTCTTAAAACATGGCAGACCGCGATTAACTGGTCAGGGTGTTTTTCACCCAATTTGCCTATTTCCACTATTTCAGGTAATGACATCGAGATCGGTTTTTCCAAAATGATGTCATAACCTTTTTTGATAGCCTCTATGCAGGGAAGATAATGCATGTCATCCAATGTCGCGATAATTACGACATCGGATAATCTTGGCATTTTGACAAAATCTTCATAACTGTCAAAGATCATTTCTTCTTTGATGTTGTATTTATTTCTATAATAATCCTGCAGATTCTTTTTGGGTTCGGCAATCGCAACCACTGTGAATTTATCTGAGTAATAGGTTTCTAAAGCATTGATATATCCGCCGGCTCGACTGCCGGCACCTATTATACTTATCGTTATTTTTTCGTCTTGTTTAGTTAATCTCATTTTTATTCCCAACTATTCGATTCTAAGATATATTGAACACGATCGGCACACTCATCAAGAACATCCTGTATATCCCTTGATAAATCATCATAATAAATACCCTTGGCGTATTTCGCAAAATCCTCGTCGGCTAAAGCTTTCGCACGTCCGATTGGGATTTTTAAATCACCGCTAGGCGCAAATACCATTAATGAAATTACTCTGTCAAGCAACGGATTTATCTCTGCATATTCCTTCCAAATTGTCGTATCGGTAGCTTTTCTTGTTGTTGCCAAATAACCAGTGTGGGTTGAAAAATATGCTGATTGTTCGGGAGCTTGTAACCAACGTAAGAATTCGACCGTTGCTTTGGTTTTTGCCTCTGATTTATTATTGAAGACAATTAATCCGCCACCGCTTTGATTTGAATAAAATTGTGTTTCTTTAGGGAATGGCAACACATCCATATCAAATGCCGGTTCTTGTCCTAATGCAATCTTACTTTCAACGACATTTTCATGGATTGATTTAATTACCGATGAAGACCCCCACAACAATCCGACTTCTCCCGATGAAAACTGACCTTGAATCTTTGTGCCGTGATTAGGGTCTAGCACAGGGTTGAGCATTGCTCCTTCGGCAACTAAACTGCGCCAATACTCAAAACTTTTGACTCCGGCTTCATTATTGAATTTGATTTTTGTGGCTGTTTCATTATATATTGGTAATCCCTGCGTATAAAACGATTCGTATAAAGCCGGACCCGAGGATGCCAATCCGTAGACACCATTCTCAGTATTTGTGATTGCTTTTGTCAGTTGCTTCATATAGTCCCAAGTCCAAATCGAATTATGCGGATCCGCGATTATTTCCTCAACCGACGGTACGGTCATGCCCGTACTTTCGGCTAAAGTTCTGTTGACTAAAAAGACATTTGTCGCCGCAAAATACGGATACCCGATAAATTTATGCTTATACATCGCAAATTGCAGGAACCCTTCATAAATGTCGCGAATCTCATCATAGGTAAAAATTTTACGCATATCGACAATATTGTCTTTATATAAGGCAAAAGACGATACGCCGACCATGGCCATTTCCGGATTCGTTCCTCCTACCAAAGCCGCTTGCAGCTTGGTATTTTGATTTACATAACCGCCCTGAAAAGATACATTTACTTTGATATATGAGTCGGGATACGTTTTTTTCTGGTATTCATTAAATTGTTGAACCATATCGGCCATTGTTGATCCTTGAATATCAACAGCGGAGTTAGCCGACCAAAAATCTATTTCGATGGGTTTTGTCAAGGTATGTTCCTTGCTGTAAATATCCCATTCTTTATCCACATAGATTTCACCGTTTCCTTCAACTTTTTCTTTCTTCGAACCGCATCCGCTGAGAAGTAATGTCAAAGAGAAAACGAAGCTTAAAATAAGAAATATTTTAAATCCTTTCATTTCACATCTCCCTTTCTTTTATTACATAATTCTTATGTGATTTCTTTAATTTACGCATTATACTATAATATCCTCTTTGGATTAACGAACCTTTATCTCCTCCGGCAAATTTAATCTTGCGTCCGCCGATCATCGCCCGTTTCATTTGTTGATTACCCAATATATACATGAGCAGGATCGGTGCTAACTGCATGACATTACCGGCCATTACCAAGTGCCAAGGAGGTAACACCCCGTCAGCCTTAAGTAATCCCCTGACGGCTACGGGTAAAGTCTTCAGCTTTTCACTGTTGGTCATTACCAGTACCCAATAGTAACTGTTCCAGTTTGAGATAAATGTCAATAAGAAATGAGTCACAAAGACGGGAAAAATCATCGGCACCATGATACGTAACATAATCGTCCGATTTTTTGCCTTGTCCATTATCGCGGATTCGATTATTTCCTGAGGAATCGTTTTAAAATTATTCATAAACATATAGATACCGAACATGGAAAATAACGAAGGAAGTACCAACCCTGTCCATGTATCGACTAATCCTGCTTTCGAATAAATGAAATAAACCGGGATTAACGTTGCTTCACCGGGAAGCATCATTCCTAATTGCTTTACGGAGAATAAAAATTTATTGCCTTTAAACTCCATGCGCGCAAAGGCATAAGCCGCAGGAACAATAAAGAAATACTGCAAGCCCAAGACCAAAACGGCATAGGTAATGGAGTTACCGATATATGTGCTAAATCTGGCCCGATTCCAAGCTTCGATATAGTTCTCCCAATGCCATTCGTTAACCCAGATGCCGGGAGAAAACAGCACTGCTTCCTCAAAACTGCGTACCGACATTAAAAACATCCAGATAAAAGGATAAACAAATGTAAGCCCAACGCCAATCAGTAACAAATAGTTAAGGATTTTAAGAGTATATTTCACTCTTTTCATAATCCTGATTCTTCGCTCCTGTTTTGGCGTTAACGTTTTAATTACGGGAGAATAGGAATGATTTTCTTCTATTTCGACGTCAAATACTTTATCAAGATTAAATTCCATAATAATCATTCCTTTCTAATATTTAGTAACTTTATTGAAATAAAGATTTTTTAACGAGGTAACGAGAGCAATCATCATCGTCAATATAATCGCCCCAGCCATCGCTTGTCCGTAGTTAAAGCCGATTCTTCCGACTTTATAAACCCAATAGCTTAGAACCATTGAAGATCCCATCGGTCCGCCGTTAGTCATTATTTCTATCGGTGCAAACACTTTAAAAGCATTAATAAATTTCGCTAAGAAAACAAATGATAAGGTAGGTGCCAGTAACGGAAGTGTTATTTTAAAGAATGTCGTTACCTTTGAAGCTTTATCCAACTTAGCAGCTTCATAAACATAGGTCGGAATTCCCTGTAATCCGGCAATAATTATTAACACATAATAACCGATATCTTTCCAAACGGTCACAAGCGATACGGAAAACAGTGATGTGTTTTCCTGCAGTAACCAAGCCGGCCCTTTAATGCCCAATAAGGCCAAACCTTGGTTGATAATTCCTGTCGGATTTAACATCGCAATCCATAGTATGGAGATTGATACCAATGAAGCGATATGCGGTGTAAATACCATTGTTTGCGTCATGTTGTGGATTTGCGTGTTTTTCGATAACCATGCAGCCATGGATACGGTAATGACAGTCAACAGGACAATGGTGATGAAGGCATATAAGGCGGTATTAATCAAGGCTTTTTGGAACTCCACATCACGGGTGAATATCCTGATGAAATTCTGTAGTCCCATAAATTCCGAATCCGACAAATTGGCAAAATTAACCCTAAACAATGAACCAATTATCATAAAAAAGAAAGGAACTAATGTGAAGAACAGGGCTCCAAAAAAGGCCGGAGCGATATAAATATAAGCCGGGTTAATGTTTCTCAAGAGTTTCTTCTCCTGTGCGTCCATTTTTTTTAATCGGCGAACATAAAAGTCCTGTCTGATATATTTTTGCAGTTCGTGGTATTCCTTACGTTCTTGACTTGACATGTTATGTACGGTCTTTCTAACCTCTGCTTTAATCTTTTTTATTTCCGCTTTAGCATCTTTTTGCATCTTTTTACATTCAGTACGGACACTTACCAGTTTATTTTTATTTTCTAATTCTTTTGCTTTCTTTTCATTCTTAAACTTAGTAATATCTAATAGATATTGTTTGATATGCTCCCGTTTTTCCTTCTTGTATTTAAACTGTATTTCTTTTGTGTGATTAACAACCAGTTCCGCTTTTTTAGCTTCATAACAAGCTTTGATTTTACTTAGCTTTTCATGATACGTATTATTTATATTCTCTAAGGCAGAATCTCTTTCTTTAATTCTTTTTTCTAATTCCAACCGACGATATTCTTTAAACTGCTGTTCAAAATTCTCATATTTGCTTTTAGCTTCTTTGTCTCCGGATTTAATTGCTTTGATATAACCGGATTTAACCTTTTTATAATTTAAATCGATTTTAGCCATCAAAAGTGAAAGATTTTGTTTTGTTTCATTGATATTGAATTTCTTACTTTCCTTAAGTTCAAAAACCTGATTTAAATATTCTCTTTTTAAAACTCTTAAAGCATTATGATAATCCTTTCGATATCCTTTTAAGAGTGCTTTTTCTCTTTGCAGATTTGTGATAAGCGGATTTACTTTATCTAAATACTCCATTTTATATTTGTTCTTCTCATGGAAATATTTAGCTTTTGCCTTGTCAATGAGATCTAGCTGTTCAAAAATGCGTATTTGAATCTGACGGTTATAACTTGTTTCGAGTTTGCTTAAATTGCTCATATATTTTATCTACCTCTTTAGAATCATAAATCCGCTTATCATTCTCATCAAAAGCATAAACACTTTCTCGATTTATCACGATATCTAATTTTTCACCGATTGTTTTCGGTCTTCTGTTTGCATCTTTAATATATATCTTACCTATTCCCATATCGACATAATATAAAAATTCGGACCCGTGATTTTCTATTGCCAGAACCTGGACATTTACTTTTATATCATTATCTTTTAAAACTTGATTTTCATGGGCAAATTCAATATTACGCGGTCTGAAGCCAATCTTTTTACCGTCATGCAAAGTGATAATGTTCATTCCGGGATCACCGATAAATTGGGCGACAAACACACAGTTAGGTTCGTCATGAATTTCAATCGGTGTTCCCACCTGGGCAATTACACCTTCATTCATTACGACGATATTATCTCCCATTGTCATTGCTTCAACCTGATCGTGGGTAACATAAACAAATGTCGATTTTAAGGACTTATGCATCTGAATTAGTTCCGTACGCATCGTGGAACGTAATTTGGCATCCAAATTCGAAAGCGGTTCGTCCATCAAAAAGACATGCGGTTTTTTCGCAATGGCCCGGGCAAGCGCAACTCTTTGTCGTTGTCCGCCCGACAAATTTGCGGGACGTCTGTTTGCGTATTCTTCAAGGTTAACCAGTTTCAGCACTTCTTTAATACGACGGTTTATTTCATAGTCAGGTATTCTGGCATTCTTTAAGCCAAACTCCACATTCTTCCAAACCGTCATATGCGGATATAAGGCATATGTCTGGAATACCATGGCAATTCCTCTATCACCGGGGTCGATATTAGTGACATCAACATCACCTATTTTAATTGAACCTTGCGTAATTGATTCTAGTCCGGCAATCATTCTTAGTAATGTTGTTTTTCCACAACCCGATGGTCCTACCAAGACCGTAAAACTCTGGTCAGGGATATCAATCGAAACATTGTCAACCGCTTTTTTGCCTTCCGGTAATAATCCTTTTCGTTTTGGTTCACCGTAGATTTTCGTGATATTTTTGATCTCTATCTTCGACATATTGATACCTCCTCAAAACTCGTCAATTCTATTTTATGATCGTATATAAACTGCTTCAGTTTGACATCCGTCAATACTTTTAATTCAACGGCACGCTGCTTATTATATGATGATATATTTAACAGATACTCATCCGGTATGGCGGGATGAACCATCAATTCAGCAATCTCATATTTGAAAAAATCACCGGCATTATTAAAAAATTTATTTAACAGGTCTTCTTCCGTTTCATTATTCAATACTTTAAACCAATCAATGAAACCGACTTTTTTATACTTGTCAGTTTCCGTAGCCCGCACGGGTATTTCTTTTTCTTTGGCTATTTCACTGACAGCATCTCTGACGACATCATATAATTGATGGGCATAGAGATGAGTGTCAAGATGAGTGGGTTTTCTGCTGAATTTATCTTCAAAAATGTGATATTGTGCCAAAAATTCCGTTTTTATTTCGTCCTTTTTAAATTTTGTATAATCCGGTTTTTCTTTTGGCTTATAAAATGTTCCGTCCGCTTTTACTAAACTTAGACAATTTGTCAATGGTTTTCCCAAAGTCATATTCAAATGAAGTCCCAATTTTAAATCGGGAGCTTCCTTTAAAAGAGACAGAGCATGTTCCACCGCCGGCATCGTTACCATTACGGTGCTTGATGTTACTATTCCCTTTTTATGTGCCAGAATTATCCCTTTATTGACACCTTCCGAAAAACCGTAATCATCGGCATTAACTATCAGCTTCATCAACTATCACTTCAATTCAGGCCAGTACCCGTTATTTGCGGTGATTAATCTGTTTAATATTTTCTGAGCCAATTCCATATCGATAACTGTCCGATTTAATGTGAGTGCCTGTAATGCTTTTAAATAATTTTCTTCAAAATAAGCATCACACGTTAATTTTTCGTAAGAGTACTGTTGTTCAAGAAGCCCCTTATAATAAGTATCAATATTTCCTACGGGAAGCGGTGTTGCGCCATTTTCACCCAAAGTGCATAGAACCTCGACAATTGCCTCTTGCGGCAGATTTGGAATAACTCCGTTATTTTTTACCATCACCACATAATATCGATTCTGATTGTGTAAGATTGCTTCGGCGATTTCGACGATCATTTCTCCATGGGCGTCTTTCTTGTTCATTTCCATTTCGATATTATTATTGATTTTCGTCGTTTCAGCTTTTATGACATTTTCACATTCCTGAAATACCCGCTTTTCTCTGCCGTTCATAACTTCATTAGCCCGGGTATAATTCGGATTTAAATGGGCGATCGTGGAGTTAGGTATTAAATAATACTGGAGATAAGTGCTCGGTAAATATGTCGGGTCTAATTCCAGCATTTTCTTTACTGCCGAATAGGTTACCAACCATGAAGCATCACGTTGTTCCTTATCAGCAGGTGCAAAACCTTCTTTTAAAATTTTACTTTTTATTTCACCGGTTATATCCAGATTAGTTCTCTTATCGATAATCTTGGTAAACCATCCGAAATGATTTAATCCGAAATAATAAGGTATCATATCCTTGTAATCAATATTTCCCAGTAATCTCGCATAAGCCATCAAAAGACTAATAGGCTGATCACAGATGTTTAATATTCTTTTATCGTCCGGATAAGCTTTATCTAAGGCTATTGCCACAATTGCGGCAGGATTGGTGTAATTAAGAATCCAGGCGTCCTTAGAGTATTTCCTGATATCACCGACCAAATCAATCATGTCCCTAATGGAACGCAATCCATAAGCAAAACCGCCGGGTCCGCATGTTTCTTGACCAATAACACCGAAACTTAAAGGGATCTTCTCATCCTGCTCCCTCATTTTAAAGCCGCCGGTTCTGATTTGACAAAAGATATAATCCATTTCACTGAAGGCCGTTTCTTTATCGGTCGTATAAACGACCTCTAAATCCGGGTAATATTCCTTCATTAAAATAACAGCGTACTTTCCCATTTTTTCTAAACGTTCTTTGTTGTTATCATATAAAACAAGTCTACCCATTCTGAAGGTGCTCATTTTTTTAATCATTCCAACTAAAATACCAGGAGTATAAGTACTGCCTCCACCCGCTATGCATACGTTTATTTTTTTCATGATTCCAACTCCCACACTTGCTAACTTTATTCTTTATCAAATACATCAAGAACAACACCATTGGCATTAGGTATTACGACACCCAGTGCTGCCGCCATTGTTGTACCGAAGTCAAAATTATATGCTTCTCCTTCATACAGATAGTTTTTCTTAATTCCTTTACCCCAAATAGCGCCATAAATACGGTTAGCACAATCTTCCAGTGAATCATGTTGACCTCTGGCATAAAATTGTGACAACATATTTGAACTAAAGAAGTATCTTTCGGCAGGTGAAATCACCATATCCGCCGCACCTTCCATATAACCAATCGCATCCAATTCCTTTCGGGTTAATACCTTACCGACATAATACTCTTTTTCCAGTTCGGTTTTAATTGCTTCCATTTCCGCATCGGTAATTCCATTCTTAAATGTTAGTTGCAGATTTAAGTTAGCTCCGACGCCAACCACCGTTGTTGATGGTTTAGGTTTTTTATCCGCCGCTACCATCTCTAATGTGTAATTCCGGTTAAAATTTTTGAAGAATGACTGTAATTCCCCAAGCTTTGAGGTACCGTAATCACTTGTACCGTCAATCGAAGTTAAACCGTAAGGATTCATACCGTGATCCGTAGTTAGAAAGAAAGTAATTTTATCATAAACTCCGGCATCTTTTGCCGCTTGAATAAATTCACCCAATTTCTGATCCATTTGTTTCAGCAGTGACAGGACATTTTTCATTCTGTCTTCTTCATTGTCCGTCTTATGATAACCGTAATGATCTTCAAAATTATGACCTATCGCATCTAAATCATCCGCATAAAAAACAATCAGATTCGGTAATTCGCTTACGACCTTTTTAACCCCGCCAACATTGACCGCCTCTTTCTTCATAAGTCTTATTAACTGTTCAAAACGGGCAAAATGATCATTGGTTCTCAAAGGACCTCTGGCAACAACAGAAGGTAGCGAGCTATCGGAAGTTATATAATATGTGTTAGGATATCCTTTAGTCAAAACCGGTTCCAATAGATAATGACTGATGCTTGCCACACTCAAGCCTTCCTCTACCGCCACATCGGCAATAGTTTTATTAGCATTTTCTCTAGCCTGTTGAATAACGGTATCGGTATTCTTGTTATAATAACGATAAACATTTTTCGTTACTGACGAAGTAGATCCCGATAAAATCATATTCTGTAACGGATTGGTGATTGAAGGCAGTGTTGTCCGTAAATTTTCGAAGAATACACCCTCACTCAGTATTTTTTTAAGAGTCGGCATTTCCTCATCGACCGCATTTTTTACTAATTCATCATAATAATATCTGCCAAATCCATCCCAATTTATATATATTACATGTGCATTTTCTACCATCGGTATTCCCTCCTCATAGTATGATGGATGTAATCTGTCAAGAAGACTATGTTCAGTATCGTTTTTCTCTTCAGTGGTTGTCGTACCGGTATTTTCAGTTTTATTCGTTTTTTGACACGCTACGATACTGATTAACAGCACTAATATCGTCATCATCATCAGAAAATTCTTCATTCTTACTTCTCCTTTTACGTTTGTAATTCCTGTATAGATTAACCCTTTTATCAGTGATAATCAAGCGTTTTCATATAACATTAAATGTAACATGTGACATTAATAAAAAAGGAATTCTACAAAATTCGACAAAAAGATCTATCATTATTCTACAACATGTAAACGCTTAGTTTCAACGAAACAAAAAAATTACCTTAAATAGGTAATTTTCAACTTTTCTTATCTATATACAGAGTTATTATGACATTTAAAATAAATAGAATAGGAATTCGTGAAGCTATATCATGTCTTTCGCTACGATTGACATCTTCAAAAACGGTAAAATTATAATCACCGATTTTAGCCAAATCGTTTTCTTTATTAGTAGAAATCGTAACGACACAGGCTTTTCTACTTTTGGCAATCTGCGCCATTCTTACCACCTGATGCGTATAACCGCTCAAACTGGCAACAAACAGCAAATCATTTTCATCCATTGATTCTGCCGCCAAATAAGCTATATGAGTATCATGATAGACAAAATTAGCGCGATTATATGTGAGCAATTGCTTGGAAGCATAATCTAATACGGTTGAAGTTAAACCTTTACCAAAAAAATGAATTTTAACCTCTCTGTTCAACATTTTATTGACTATTTCGGTTATCTTCCCTTCTTCAAGCATTGCGGCGGTTTCGGTAATTGACTTTACGTTGTGACTTAAAATTTGATCAAAGGTCGCGGATTTCCGATATTTTTCAATGTGATTTATTTCTTCCCTAATATAATACTTTAATTCCGAAAATCCTGAATAACCCAGTTTTTTACATAATCTTATGATTGTAGCCGTGGATACAAAAGTTTCTTTAGCTAAATTCTGGATACTGTAATCCAAAATAACACTCTTATTGTTATCAATAAAGCGCAGCACATCGAGTTCGGAAATTGTCAATGAATTAATAATTTCGATGGATATTTTTGAAAGCATATTTACCTCCGGTTTAAAAAGTTATTGTTTCACATAATTTACGAAAACATTCCCCTGGTTTTTTCATTGATTCTTGAGCAGATGCCACATTATTTACGATTGAATATATCTTAACGATATTTTTATCCGAAATCAATTTTTCATCCAATTCGTTTACGGCACAAACTAAAATAATTTTATTCCCCTTGGATCTTTGAATGATTCCAAATATTACTTTACCACCCAGACTTTGACTGTCTATTTTACCTTCTCCGGTAATTATATAATCATAATCTTTGATTAAATTATCAAAATCAACCAAATCCAAAATATAATCAATTCCCGAGTAAAATTTGGCATTAAAAATGGACATAAGAGCAAAACCAACGCCACCGGCCGCACCGGTCCCGCTTTCAGTACTGTAATCTTGCTTTACCGTACCCTCGATTACTTTAGCATACTTTTGCATCTTTTTCTCAAGAATTTCGATATCATTTATTCCTGCGCCTTTTTGCTTTGAAAAGACATAGGTTGCTCCATTTTCATAAAGCAAAGGATTTTTAACATCACTTAAAACGATAAACTCAATTCCCTTTATTCTGTCATATAAACCGGTAGGGTCCGTATATGCAATTTTATCCAAGACACCGCCGGATAAATTTTGCATTAATTCATGATTTTCATCATAGAATAAACAGCCCATTGCTTCAAGCATCCCGGACCCACCATCATTAGTGGCACTTCCGCCCAAACCTATGATTATTCTTTTCACACCTTTTTCAATCGCTTTATTTATCGTCTGACCCAATCCATAGGTTGAAGTTATATAAGGATTAAGTTCATCTTTGGTCAATAAATATATTCCCGAACTTTTCGCAAGTTCAATATAAGCTGTACTTGATTTTTCATCATACAAATAATGGGTTTCAATGGGTTTAAGTAACGGATTCAATACATTAACCTTAACTCTTTTTGTTTTTACCGCACTTTCAATTGCTTCTAAGAAACCATCTCCCCCGTCTGAAATAGGTATATATTGTGCTTCGTATCCTTTCTTCCTTAAAACATTTGTCATAATACTACCCAATTCGCTTGAAATAAGAGTTCCTTTAAATGAATCAATTATTGATAAAACTTTCATTACGTACACCTTCTATAAAAAATTATAAACATTATAACATGCATCAACATTAATAAACAATATTCTACAATATAATCTTATCCGATTTTTTATTTATTTACGAGATATTTTTATAACTTATTAAAAAAACCTACTATTAATCAGTAGGAATTAATTTTAAACCAATCAACAATATCCACATAAGGTATAGTAAACCACCGGGTACAGCGATAATAACCGTATCAAATATTACATAGAGTAAAATTAAAATATTTCCGATTAAACCAAAATAGCCTATTAGTTCCCGGAAAATCTTACTCTTTAACATAACTACTGAGATGAAAATATTACCGAATGGTACCAAAATATATCCGAAGCTTCCGGTACTGCCTTCTGAAAGCACCGCTTCACCGGCAGCGGCATAATATATCTTTTCATTTACATCCATGGTGTTATGAAATTTATGACTTAATTCCAGCATAGGTAATGCCGGGTTATTAATGATAAAAATCATCGTACCAAAAAGTGCTAATAAAATCGCAAAAGTGATATACGGCATATAGCTCCTGCGATGAATCGCATAAAGTGAAAAATACACCGGAATCATGATAAATGAATTGATCATTTTAAGAAAATCAAGATGATATAAACCAATAAAGGTACTATCTTTTAATTCTGAAAATCTGTCAACAGCTGTAACTTTTGATGAAACATCCGTTACGAAACCAAAAATAAGGTCAAATAAAGCTAAACAAAATGATAATAAAGCGGCATAACCACCTATCCGACAAAGCTTTTGCCATGACCTTTCTTCTCCAAAGGTATTAATAAATGTCGTCATAGTTCTCTCCCAATTTACTAATTTAATATATGGTTATGCATTTCATAAATTAATTAGAATATTCTGATAAAAAAAAGCCTGAATTCAGGCTTACAACTGACATACAAAGGTTCCTGATTTATCGGTACGATGAACCTTAAATCCGTTACGGTTACTTGTATCTTGTGCGATGTCATATTTCTGTAATGATATTTTTGCTTTCCATTTCGAACCTTTATAAGGTACGACAATCATATCAAATTTCTGATTAACCAAAGATTTAGTCATAAAATTATAATCAGAATTACCAAATAATATATACTTGTCTTGATATTCGACATATAAACTTAATCCGTTATAATCCAAATCATTATCGGATGTATAATAAACCTCCATTTTAACCTGATCTCTTATTAAAGATACAACTGAGGAATTGGCCTTATATTTGAGCATGTAAATATTTCCACCGGAATTTAAAATACAATAGAATAATCTAATCAGATTAATATTATATTCAGCTACTGTCGGCATTATCCAATCGCAGGAAAACAGATTATGGTTTCCGTATCTTACTGCCCCATTATAATTATATTTATTTAAATTCGATAAAATTATCCAATTCGGTTTATGTCGTGAAAAACCGTTATATTGCGATACCTTGCTTTTCTTTTCCTTAATAAAGCCGATGTTGAAGAAACCCTTACTAAGTCCTCCCAAATTAATATATGAACAATTACCTTTACCGACATAATACTGACTGTATAAAACACCGACATTCGTGCTGAATCTTTTGCGTTTTTTCGGCTTTATTTCCAGTTTTTCCTCTATATGCAAAAGTTTTTTCAAACTTTTTACATGCTTGTTATATAGCTCCTTATATTCGTTTTTTTCATTTATGGATGCCTTTGCGATTTTCACACGAACCTTTTTTCCCCTAAACGGATTAACTTTATCGTATGCCAGGTTAGTGGTTAATTTTAATACACCGTCAAAAATGTTTATTCCCTGCGTATTTTTTTTGACTATCTGTATTTCAAACAATTCATCTTTATGTGCCAACATTGTTAAATTTGGAGTTTCAATTTCCAATTCAAGTAAATAAGTAAGATTTTTGATCGTACCGGTAAAAAATAATTCATCTATGTCCTTAGTAGTGTTATTATACAGATCAACACTAATTACATACTTGTGGTCCAGTTTTTCAATATGACCTACAGTTCCAAAAAATACTTTATCTTTTTTAAGAAGTGATAATTTTTCCGATAGCTCGATATTCATATTTATCCTCCAAATAATCAGCATAACTTAACATAAACAACTAATTCATGACTTTATTATACTTCATATGACATCTAAATAAAAGACCGATATGAATAAACATATCGGTAAATTTATTTTTTTATTAATCAGCAGGATTGTCTAAATAGTTACCTCTGTTTTTTAACAGTACCTTTGTTCCTTCTACTACCGAGGTTAACGGATTATCCGCCAAATGAATCGGTAAATGGACCTTTTCATGGAAATATTGTGCAACACCCGGAATTAAAGCACCGCCACCATTGACAATAATACCTGCCTCATAAATATCTGCCGCAAGTTCCGGTGGTGTTTGTTCCAAAACAGAATATACGACGTTAGTCATTTCATCAAATATCGGAAGTAATAGTTTTCTTATTTCTTTCGAAGATATTTTAATCGATGATGGTAAACCTGTTACTAAATCACGACCGGAAACACGGGAAAATTTTTCCTCATCTTTATCTAATAATGTGGCGATTTCCATTTTTACTCGTTCTGCTGATTTTTGTCCAATTTCCAGATTATGTGTTTTATGGACATATTTCATAATCTCGTGATCGATGTAATTTCCTGCCACACGTATTGACTGTGACAATACCACATCACCCAGTGATAACACACCTACGTCGGTGGTACCCCCGCCAATATCGATGATCATCGCTGCGCTTGCCCGATAGATATCTATGTCACAACCGATGGCACCCGATTTAATTTCTTCTTCAATAAAAACATCGGTTATACCCATTTGAATAGCTAATTCTTTCATAGCCCGTCTTTCAATTTGCGTCACTACGGAAGGACAACAAATCAGACATTTACAGTTATTGAAATCCTTTATCGTCTGTACACGTTCAAAAACATAACGTAATAATGCCTTAGCCGCATCCAGATTGGAAATCACACCATCACGAAGAGGACGACTGACGATAATTTTATCGTGAGTTTTTCCAATCATTGCACTGGCTTCCTCACCTCCGGCAATAATTTGTCCTGAATCCCGATCAAAAGCCACCACGGAAGGTTCGTTAAAAATGATACCGTTTCCTTCAACATAAACAAGTAAATTTGTGGTACCTAAGTCAATCCCAATACCTGTCTTCTTTTCCTTAGCCATTAATTAGCCTCCGTAAATTCTAAAAATCCGATGGTTTTGCCAAATAATTTCCTCTGTTAGCTAATAGAATTCTTGAACCTTCAACTATTGAGGTTAAAGGATTAGGAGCAATCTTAATCTTTAAGCTTAATGCTGCTTCAAGATATTCCTTTAATCCATCGATTAGAGCTCCGCCACCATTAATAACGATTCCATCTTCATAAATATCCGCGGATAATTCAGGTGGTGTTTGCTGCAATACTTTGACTATTCTGTTTACAATTGTTTGAAATGCATTTAACAGTATGGTTCGTATTTCGGACTGGGTAATCTTCATTCTACATGGCAAACCGTTTTTGATGCTTCTTCCGGCAAATGTAAATTCTTTTTCCTTAGGTAATTCTGTACGCAATGTTCCTAGTGCTATTTTAATTTGTTCCGCCGTATTATCTCCGATTAACATTCCATATTTAAATTTAACGTATTTAATGATTTCTTTATCAACATGAATACCGGCAATTTTAACCGATTCACTTAATACCAAGTCTCCTAATGATAATACACCGATATCCGTCGTACCTCCACCGATGTCAACAATCATTGAACCTCTTGATGAATAAATGTCTACTCCGGCACCAATTGCTCCGGCTTTTATTTCTTCCTCAATGAATACATCCTCCACACCTAATCTTTTTGCCAGGTTTATCAGGGCATTTCTTTCGATATGACTTACCTCCGACGGACAACATAACAACAAGGTTGCACTTTTTAAGTCGACATTAAGAATATCTAATTTGTTGAACACATATTCAAGATATGCTTCAGTCGCTTCAACATCAGCAATAGCCCCACCCTCTAAAGGCTTTACAACTCTAATCTGTGAATGTTCCTTACCTAACATTTCACTAGCCTGTTTACCAACAGCAATACATTTATTTGTTTCTTTATCAAAAGCAACAACTGATGGTTCATTGTAAACTACTCCATTTCCATTGATGTATACAAGAATATTTGCTGTTCCTAGATCAATACCTATCTTATAACTTTTCTTAGCCATCATTATACCTCTCTTTTTTTAAAATTTAGAATAACTTAAACTCGGTAATGTTAGAATGAAATTAATATAACACCGCCTTTGTTTTAGTCTATTTTGCTGATGTGTACTCTCCCTGACAATTTTTATACTAAATTTTAACATATCATTCAATAGTAATCAAGATATAGCTATTTCATAAATTAACAACTTCAAATACTTTGTGAAAATTAATATAATTGTCCCACATGCCAAAAATCATTCTATATTTACCAAAAACCATTAATTTCATATTAATTGATATAAACTGTTTAATATGTCAAATTGGAGCCTAAAAGCCTGTATTATTCACTCATATCTAGTTTAATTGTATTTAAAAAAATATTTGTTAAATTTTGTAAAAAAAAGCGCTACCTTTTTGGTAGCGTATTACGTAAACATTACTAACGAAATCATTATTAAGATAAATAAGAAACTAAAATTAAATAATGAGAATAATTTAAGATAATACATTTGCTTATTCGGATTATAATTAATATAAGCCCTATAGGTGATAAGGCTTGCCAAAGAAGCAATAAGCGTACCTGTACCGCCGATATTAACCGCAACAAGCAATTCCTGATAATTATTCGTAAAATGTGACAACAAAATGGCACTAGGAACATTACTTATTAATTGACAGGAAGCAACACCAATTAACAGGGTATTTTTAGCCAATAAATTATTTAATACTTCTTTAATGGCCTCAACTCTGGAGATATTACCGGCAAAGACAAAGAAAGCGCAAAACGTGATCAATAAAGGATAATCAACATCTTTTAAAGCTTTTTTATCAACAAATAATAAAATAACGGGAATGATTATTAAACCATATAGGTATGGTATATATCTGAAGATGATGAGGATGATAAAGACAAAAAGTACCGTATATAATATGGTTTTTTTAAGATTTAGGGAATAAGTAAATTCATCGCTTAATGTTAAATTCTCATTCTTAATAAGCAGTGAACATAGAGTTATTAATACTACGGAAACAAAAAAGGGAATAAACATGATTTTCATAAATTCAATACTATCTATGTGAAATTTAGAAAACAAATATAAGTTTTGCGGATTACCGAACGGAGTCAACATTCCGCCTAAATTAGCCGCAATGTTTTGCATGATAAAGACAAAAGCCATATATTTCTGTTGATTTGTACTAATCAGTAAATAATAACCCAACGGTAAGAAGGTAATAAGCGCCATATCATTGGCCAAAAACATTGACCCGATAAATGTTATATAAATTAGTGCTAAAATTGCCGTTCTGGTAGTTTTAAAATAACTGACTATTTTTCGGGCAATAATTTGGAAAAAGTAAATATTTTTGAACGCACATACCACTGCCAGAGAAATAAATAAACTAGTCAAGGTAGGTAAGTCAAAATACTGCAAATATATTCTATCCGGTTTAATAAAAATCACAGTTACCAAAGCAACAAATATTGCGATAAACATAACGATATTTTTAAGAATATATGTTCTTAATTTTAATGCCATTTACTATCATAAACTCTCCTTCACATCTACAACATCTAATTATACAGCAATTTATAAAATTTGCTACAAAAATTTACAAAAAGATTATGCTAAAAAAAGGCAGAAATAATTATGTTATTAAATAAAAATACATAGTATAATATTCATAAAATAAATTAGCTGGAGGATATATGATATTTCTAATCGGAGGAACTGCCAAATCGGGAAAAACATACCTGGCCAATAAAATACTTAAGGAAAAAACAATCAGTTATTTTTCAACGGATTACCTAATGGTAACAATAAGTAATGTACTTAAAATCAATGTTGATGAAGAGGATGACAAAATGGTGGCCCACAAATTATCACCGTTTTTAGAAACCATGATTGAAGCCATGATCTATAATAAAATTGATTATTTAATCGAAGGAGTGCATTTATTGCCGGAATTCGTAAGCAAATTAATCAATAAATATCCTAAATATATAAAATCATGCTTTCTGGGATACACTGACATTGCCGTTAATGATAAAATAGACGAATTAATGAAATATCAGTCAGAAAATTGCTGGTACAAGCATTATAGTCATGAACAAATGAAACAGCTTGTCAATTTCCTGCACCATTTTAGTCAAGAAATCAAAAATGACTGTCTTTCATACTCAATACCGTATTTTGAAATAAAAAACATTGTAAATGATTATGAACTGATTATCGATTATTTATTTACCGATTAATTAAAAAGGGTTTGTCGGTAAATAAGGTTTTTTGACCTTAAAATTACTGAAACCATATAAAAATGGCTCGTGAAATCACAAATATTGTGATGACTCACGAGCTTTTACTTTTTTTATTATTTTTCATTATAAAATTGAGTACACTAAAAAAAGGTATTGAATAATGATAATTTTTTTTGTGGAAAACTTTATATTATTGTACTATCTTACCTTTATATTCGCTTAATTTTCAACAGAATGCTTAATATTCGCATAATTGATTCTGGTCCTATATTATCTATTTTCAATATAATGTCATTTGATAACTTTTTTTTGTTTAAATATTTACGTTTTTTGTTTTCTTGAATTATTTTTTTAACCTGTTCTGTTCCTTCAACCAAAAACATTTTTTCTTTTAATATCCCATATTTAACGTTATATTTATTATCTTTCATAAATTCATTATATTTATCATATAATTCTTGTATTTGATCAAGAAGATTAACAAGATGATAATTAATAGTTCCTCTCCATACAAATGTATATCGATTAGCATTAGCCTCTATTTTAGTTCCATCTACAAATAAAGTTTCTAGTGTGATTAATCCTTTTTCCTTAAATTTTTTGATTAATTGATAATGTAAATCTTCTATAATTTCTTTTGGTACTTTATTAAAGAAATTATAAAAGGCATCTCTTTTTGGTTTTTCACCTTGGGCTAACCACATAAAGCCAATATCACGTTGACACAGTTCAACTATTTTATCTATTGACCTGATACCTCGCATATTGGCATATATTATTATTCCGAACATCATTATTGGATTAAATGGCTTTCTCCCTTTTTGTTCATACATACTTAGTAAATATTCATAATATAATTCCTCCAAAACTTTTTTAAGAGTATATACAGGATCATTTTCATCTAATCCAATTTCATATAAATTGAAATTAATAAACTGTTGACCTAATTCAAAAAATCTATTATAATAAATATTGTTTCTCATAGTTATATTTTACCAAATATAACGCAATAAGGTAACCCTTTCGGGTTACCTTATTTGTTTTTTTTAGGCTTAAAGTTAATCTTTAATTAACCGACAGCCCCATATTTTTTTATCTTCTTTATTCTACATCTTTAGAAATAATGGTTCCGTCATAACTTAAGATACTAGAAGCATTATTTTCAATAAACTCATCGATATTTATATCAGGATTTTTATAAATAGAATTCCATTCGTCTTCTACTTCATGAATTGCTAACTTAAATGATGCGATTTCTTCATTTTCAAATCCAAAGAAGTATCTTCCTAAGCTCGATTGTATTGCGTAGTCATCATTCACTTTAACATATTCAAAATAGTGATTGATAATTTCATTTTCTTGTTCATAATTTTCAAAGTAAATCATTTTTCCTGAATCCGTATTCTATAATACATCTCATTCAACGGTTAATCGTATTATAAATAGTTTTTATGAGATCCATAAACCTCATTATAATCAACTACCCGAAAGTCTTTGTTTTGATGAATTTAAATCAGTAAAATCTGCAGATGGAGCGATTTCTTTTGTTTTTTGTGATGCTCAAAAAGGTGATATTATTGACATTATTGAAGACAGACAATTATCCTCTTTATTTAAGTATTTTCAACGCTATTCTAAAGCTGCAAGAAGTAATGTTAAGATAATTGTTATGTCTAAATCACTTAATAAAACAAGAGT
>JAWLBU010000032.1:0-28878 GCA_041687555.1 Haloplasmataceae bacterium
TGTTTGACATTAAAACATCCTCCTTAATATTTTAATTAAGCAGGATTATCTCACATTAAATTGGTCTTTAATAGATGCATTAGATTTTACGCTTACATTTGAAACCATTTTTTCACCGGATGATTTACAGTATATTATTAGAAATAAAGGAAAATCTGGACAATTATTAGAGGTTGTACTAGGATTAAAAAATTCATCTGCTCCATTAGACTTTGAAGATGGCGAACTAAAAACCAATAAATGTAATATTGATGGTAAGCCAAAAGAAACAATATTTATTTGTCAAATAGCATCTATAATAGATGATTTATTATCGAATAAGAATTTTTACCAAACTCATTTATTTGAAAAGATAAAAAATATATTATATGTTCCAATTTGTAAAGAAGGTCAACCAAAAGATTGGATGTTTTTACAATATTATCATATTAATTTAGAAGAGCCTAAATATGCAATTATTAAACAACAACTTGAAAACGATTATTATACCATATGTTCATTATTAAATAATCATATTAATGCTAGCGGTTATATTCATACATCTAATGGTCAATATATACAAATAAGAAGTAAAGATAAAAAACCATATACACCAATTTTTTCAAGCACATATGATAAAAATATTTCAAATAAGAACCATGCATTTTATTTTAAAAAAGATTTTATAAATTATATTAAGTCTGTTTAGAGAGAAAATAGGCAATGATTTAATTGAAAAAATTCTATTATAGTCAAATCTTTATAAAAAAAATTTTTAAAATAAATACCCCTAATTACCTTATCTCAATTCAGGTAATCGGGGTTTATTTATTTTTAAATATAGGGATAGAAGCTTATCAATGATCTATTATATTGTTATTGAAAATTAGACACACGTTAACATAATAAAAAATTCCCTTACTAATCTTAGTAAGAGAGAATAATTATTTATCAGGTAAAATTCCATAGGAATATTAATCCTCTTTCTTATCATTATTAACAAGCTCATAAAGTTTCTCTTTTGAGGTAGGCGATAATGTTTTAATTATAGTATTTCGATTATTTCGCTGTAATTTCTCGTATTCATTTCTAACCATCTCATTATATTTTTCTATTTCAAGCTTCAGCTCTCTAGCCGATAACAAGCTGCATCCTTGACCACGAACAATTAGTTGTTGTAATCCATCCGATGTTGCTACTGATATATGATATTTCTTTTTATTATCAAATGCAAATTTTTCGATATACTGATCCGCTGTTTGTGCTTCTTTGGTATATACCAAATGAATATTTTTATAGGTAATAATTTCCTCCTGATGATCTTGAACACGATATGCATCAAACACAACAATGATTTTGCACTTTCTCATACCTTGATAATTACTTAAAATATCGATTAATTTCATTCTGGCAGCTTCCATATTATCTTCTACCAGCTCATTTAGTTCCGGCCAAGCATATATGATGTTATAACCATCCACAAGAAGATATTCTTCTTTAGCTACTTTTTCCCCTATGGTTTTATCAGAATTATTTTGATCGTTTTTATCTACTGTTTTTTGTTTATTCCACATCGTACCCTTCTTTTGATTTGCATAAAAGGTTCTTTGGAAAATCTGATTAACCTCTTCTTCACTAATAAATCTTTCTTGAGTAAATTTTGATTGATTAATGATTGTTATATTATCTGTATTACTCTTTTCTTTTAAAAAACTGTCTAAATGCATATAATTCTTTACTTCATTCCATTCAACAATAAAGCCTGATCCTTGGGCACAAAAAACAGAACTTGATGGATTCTCCACATCTCTTTCCGAATCATATCCTATTTCCTTTATTATTTTATCACTATTTAGACTTGGTTCATAACCTTTTAGACTGTAAAATAACCTACCATGACCTTTTGTATAGGCAGTTACTTCCTTTTGATAATTTCTCATGTTTCTTACAGGGGCACTCCCCACAACAACTGACATATCACCATCTGTTTCCGTAACCTCACAAGTACCACCCATTTGATTTATATCAGTCATCGCCCTTCCCACCATTGATTCAGGTAATTCCAAACTGAAAGAATAATAGGGCTCAAGTAAAACTGATTTAGCCTGCATTAAACCCTGTCTTACCGCACGCCAAGTTGCTTCTCTAAAATCTCCGCCTTGAGTATGCTTATTATGTGCTTTTCCAGAGACGAGTGAAATTTTCATATCCGTAATATCTGATCCTGTTAAAACACCTTTATGTACTTTTTCCTCAAGATGTTGAAGAACAAGTCTTTGATAGCTCCCGCTTAGTGTATCCTCACTACATTTATTATCAAATATTAATCCACTTCCTGGCACACCCGGTTCTAATAATAGGTGTACCTCGGCATAATGTCTTAATGGTTCAAAATGCCCCACTCCCTCAACTGCATCAGCAATTGTTTCTTTATAGATAATTCCACCTTCATCGAATTCCACAAAAACTCCAAAGCGGTTTTGAATCATACTTTGCAGAATTTCCAACTGTATTTCTCCCATGACTCGCACCTGTATCTCCTGTAATTTTTCATTCCATTTGATACGAAGCGCTGGTTCCTCTTCTTCGATTTGCCGAAGTTTTGGAAGCATCACTCGATAATCACATCCGTTTGGCAGAATCATACGATAAAAGAGTACTGGTTCAAGTACCGGCTCATAACAAGATTTCTCAATTCCAAAACTATCTCCCGGCATCGACCTGCTAAGTCCAGTCACAGCACAAACAGAACCCGCCTCTATCTCATTTACCGCTTCAAATTTGTCACCTGAGTAGATTCTAATCTGATTGACTTTTTCTTCCCAATCATCTTTTTTCAATACATCCTTTACTTTTAGCTTTCCTCCCGTAATTTTCATGTGAGTCAGTCTGTTTCCGTTTTCATCTCTTGTTATTTTAAATACCTTTGCACCGAAATCATTTGAATAAGAAGGAAAAATAATATAATCAGACATCCCTTGCATCATTTCTTCAACACCATCTAGTTTTAAGGCCGAACCGAAAAAACAAGGAAATACCTTTCTCTTCTTAATTAGTTTTTTAATATCATTTTTTTCGATATGTCCTATGTCAATAAAAGTTTCCATTATACTTTCATCACATATGGCGATTTGTTCATAAAATTCTTCCGTATTAATCCGGCCAAAATCAACACATCCATCACCAAGTTGTTCTTTCAATTCTCTAAGCAAATTATTTTTATCGGTTCCATATTGATCCATCTTATTTATGAAAATAAAAACAGGGATTTTATACATTTTTAAGAGCATCCATAAAGTCTTTGTATGCCCCTGAATACCATCAGCCCCGCTAATAACTAAGATAGCATAATCAAGTAGTTGCAATGTTCTTTCCATTTCAGCAGAAAAATCTACATGCCCTGGTGTATCCATTAATGTAATTTGCATATCTCCTATTTCAAAAACAGCCTGTTTTGAGAATATGGTTATACCTCTTTCTTTTTCTAATTCATAAGTATCGAGGTAAGCATCCTTATTATCTACTCGTCCAAGTTTTCTAATTTTACCACTTAAATAGAGTAATCCTTCAGACAAAGTGGTCTTCCCAGCATCAACATGAGCTAATATTCCTATTACTACTTTTTTCATTATGGTATCAATCCTTTTTTAGTGCCATTAATATTTTTATAATTTAAAACATTTCATTTGTTAATGTCTTTCCATTCGTTTTAATACTTTATTATACCATACTTCAAATATAAGATACCACCAAGTAAATAAGTACAACTCAAAGAAACTACACATCCAAATATAGTAAATTAAAGAAAAGTCCTTAACCACTATCTCTTTATCCAACTTATGATAATAGCTTAAATATTCTCCCTAAAAGCGAAACAAGAGGCCCATTGGTCTCTTGTTTGCAAGATGAAGCATCCATGATCTCTATATTTATTTATATGTATTCATTTCGATATTTGGCAATCTTATTACCAAACTTAACAATATCATCGTTACTGTCATACATACACTATTCTAAAATTTCTTTAGACAGCACATTCAGCTTTTTCATCCTTAATAAAATTGATTCTCTACAAAAAGAGCATAATGAGTTTTCATACATAACTTTTAACAGTTCTATAGGAGCATTTTCTTTTTCCCTATCAATTAAGTCTAATATAGTCCAATAAGAAAGTGCCAACCATATTTATCATCATATGTGACTTGGACCTTAGGTACATATGATAACAATAAATCTTGGTCTGATTTATCATAGAATTTACATATCATTTTTAAACCAAAATTACGTAAGTTATCATTTTCTATAACACTATATCCAAATTGTTTAATCCGGTCATCATCAAGAATAGTCATTATATCTAATATCGAGGGTGTTAAATATTCTGAAGTAGTATTGTATAAATCCTTCAAGTATTCAAATGTTATAGGGAATTTACCTTTAATAATTATTTCTAGGATTATCTTTTTAACAACTTCATTCTTTTCTTGCTTCAAATAATTTACTAACTTTATCTTTTCTTCTTCACTAGCTTTCTTCGCAAACCAAATAAACCAAGATAACTTGTAATTATCTTCCTTAATCGCTGCAATTATATTATCTGCATATAATATATTTTTTCGTTCCTCATCATTTTTATCTGTATCAATCATATTTTCTATGTCTTTTGATTTATAATTGACGCAGTTTTTTTTAATAAAAGATGATATACCTTTGTAGCTTTTTAATATACTTAAAAAAAACCATTCCAGATCAACAACTTGAATTACTTTGTTTCCCACTAATATATCTATATCAAGACATATCTTTCTTACCATACTAATCCCATGAGTACATTTTAAAGAAACACAAAAATAGTCAAATTTAATCTTATCATCGTATAAATGACTTATACGTTTCTTCTAATGCTTTTTTTGATATATCACTTTCACTTTCTGTATAAAATAATGTAACCTTATCACATAAATGAAAAATGTTGAATAATCTAAATCAATGCTAAATTTATTTATAACCTGATATTCAAAAAACTGATCATCCTTAAAATTTCATTAAATTAAAAACATAATTTGCCCATTTGCCCTCTATTTGTACATCATAGGATAAATTATTTAAGCAACCACAAAATATCTTTATAAATATTAATATCAAAAGATTCTAAAATGAAATATGTTCTACCTAAACCACACATCATATACCTTGTAAATGCTTCAGCTGAAACGTCATAATTTATTTTTATATTAATCCCTCCTCGCTTTTTAGTGATGTACTTGATATTGTCCAAGACGGAAGATAAACATGTCTACTATAACTTAACCATTAATTCATTGGATTAATTTCAATATATTCATTAAGAGTGATTTTATAATCAAACTTATCTGATATATAATATTAGTCTTTAATATTTGACTCTTTAATCATCTTATTAATATACTTTCGATCTGTCCTAATCATATGTAAAGCTAATAAAGCAAAGAATAACATTACAATTGTCCCAACCATATAAATCAGCAATTCAATTAACATCAAGTAATGTTGTTCGGCTAACATGGTATCTTCAACTTGGTTAATTTTATAAATAATTTCTACAGGTCCACCGAGTTTTAAATCACTAAATACATCACTATGAACGGTTGAGTATGACTGTATCGCTTCACCATTAACATAAAATACATAATAAACTTGATTTTTGGTATTATCAAGTTGTGTGATATGCGCCTCTATTCTCTTTGTTCCTTTCGAAAAATAATTAAAGTCTTTGAACATCCAAGCTGCAAAACAAAAGAATATAATCGCTAAAATCCCAAGTATATAACCACAAAAAGCTTGCTTTTTCTGGTCCCTCTTTATACTGTTCATCGTATGATCACAAACCCGAACATTATTTTTATCTTTAAGAGTACTCGTTAGTGCTTGAGTCAAATAGGATGTCATGCCGTACCTCTTAGCTTTCAATATCATCAACGATAATTCCGAAGGTCGTAACACTGTTTTATTTAGACAAAAGCCCTGACTAAAAAGTAATTCTATAATTCGTGTATGACCAAATTGGATCGCCATTGTTAACGGGGACTTCACATTAGGTAAAATTGTTGCTCCTTGTTCTAATAAATAAGAGGCGATTTCATATTGCCCTACTTCTGCTGCAACAGCAAGCGGAATTAGCTTTTTAATTCCAATCCGATTTACATCTTCTCCAAGACCGACAAAATATTTTACAATGTCTATATGTCCAAAATAGACAGCTGTCATTAATGGAGTTAGCTGTTTTTTTCCTTGATCGAATGGGTTGGCGCCTTTTTCAATAAGGACCTTTACCATTTCAATATTCCCTTTCTTTATAGCATAAAGTAGAGGGGGATGCCCTTTAGGATTAGGGTCAGCCCCTTGATCTAAAAGGTATCTTGTTACTTCCATCTGCTCGTTAATTACCGCTGTCAGTAATGGGGTTCTTTTTTTATGGCATACATTAATAGATAAACCTTGACGTAAAATGGTTGAAATAATCTCAATTTGACCATTCTTACAAGCTGCAAAAAGTAATTCTTCAAGTTTTACTTTCATAGGGTAATTAACAGACTTAAGGTAATCAAATACTGAAATTGCTTGAAAATCTAATGCAAGAACATAAGGATCATAGTTAATACCATCGTGTTTCGTTCCTCTATTGCTTAGTATGCACTTCACGAAATCCAATTTATTTTGCATAATCGCAATTTCCGTCACTGTTAAATTGCTATTATTTTTAAGTCTCAAATCAGCGCCATTATCAACGAGTAATTGGAACGCCTCGAAACGATCATTTAAAAAAGCAGAAAATGCTGGGGTATAGTTAAAATCATTTTGCGCATTTATATCCAGTCCCAATTGAATTAAATAGGCTAACACCTTAACTGAATTATAACTAGCAACCAAATGGACCAGTGTGTCATTATAATAATTTCTTACTTCAAGATTGACCTCATTATTGTTTACAAACGCTTGAAAAATGTGATAATCATCGATAGTTATGGCTTCAAAAAATATATCTTTTTTCCCTATATTATCACTGAACCGCCGTTCATTATACAATGACATGAACAGTTCACTTAATGATATTTCCATATCTAGATTGATTACTTCTGGAACTTCTATTAACTCTTTTTTAATCTCCTCATTTACTAGATCGATAATAAATTGGATGTAGCTATTTTGACTTGATTTAGGCAAGTGATTTTTTAACTCTATTAAAAATTCTCGATCTATAGTCTTTATTCTTGATATAAGTTCGTTAAATGAGATTATATCATTATCCGTCACAAAACCAACTTCTTCTAATAATCTTTTTTCGATTTGATATGTTGTTACTGAATCATCATCTATGTCAATTAGTAATTGTAGGGCTATTATTAAATTATCCTCATTCTGCTTGTAATAACCATTATGAATACGGTCTATTATTACTTCTACGTTTACACCATTCACTTTATTCCCTCCCATAAGTTAAGACAATTAACTATTTAAATAAATAAGAATTCTTTATCCCATTTTTTTCTATAATATTTTACTTCTCTTCTCCAAAATTTTTTAGGAATTGACAGATTATTTTCCGCAATATAAATAGGTAGATTATGTAAGCAATCTGCTAAATCTACGACCTTTTCTCTATACTTTTCCATAACAGCTTTTAATAAACAATTACAAGCTTCAATTAGAATTTTATAAACGTAAGCATCATTTAATGTTTTCGGAAAAAAAGTATACACATTATTATAAAAGACAAATTTGTATAATTCCTTTTCTTTAAGTGATGGAATATTAGATAAAGACAATCTAAACTTATTTAACTGATGCGTATTTCGACTTTCAGTTAAGACCTCTATAACATTTAATAAAACTGCTTCATTCAATTCATCATCAGGAAATTGACGAATATTTACAAAAACAGCATGCAAATCATATAAATCATAAACACTTAACATTATTTAACCTCCAAAGCCGCGATCATTAACCATTTAGTCGCGATATTTATAAAAACAAAAACTTCCGTAGTTATATTATAACTTACAGAAGTATCTTATTCTATACTGGTATTTAATTTATTATATATATTTCTGAGTATTTTAACATTTTAAGCGTTTTTTGGTTTTACTTTTTCTTTACCGTTAGTCTTTATATATTGACGTATCGATTCAAGTTTTTTTAAAGAAACTCCATACTCCTTACCGAGATGAGATAAATCCTCTTTCATCACCCGTTTTAGCTCTATATAGGTCAATTCCGCATCGACATGTTTCTTAGGTAATAGTTTAGATAGTAATTCAATACCCAATACTTTACGATTCGCTACGTTTGAACGATTTTGAATATCAATGACTTTTTTTTGAATATTTTTAATCTCTTGAATACATCCACATATCGCAACTATAGTGATTATGATTCCAAAGAATTTTACGGCCCATAATTCAACCAAAATGAATAGAACCAGACCAAAAATGACTTGTAAAGCAGTAATGGATATTCTATATAATATTTGTCTTGTAGGATGGGTTTCCTTCTCAATATAGTGATCGATACACTCATCACAGACAGATTCAGTTAAAATATCTCCCATTGCCTGATATATTTTATTTTTTCTAAAACCATGAACAGTCATTGTTTTAATAGTTACTAATTCAAATTCATTGGTTGTTTCTTGACCACATTTTTTACATCTCTTTTTATGTTCCATAAAAATCTTCCTTTATTTTAGTTAAATCCATCCGATCCCGGTTAACAATAATAACCAAAGAAATATCGTAAGTATAGAGGTTATTGTGGTAAACGCCACAATTTCACCGGCAAGTTGACTGTCGGCATCCATTTCTTTAGCCATGACATATGATGAAACTGCAGTTGGCACACAACTTAATGCGAAAATTGTCGCTAGTTCAACACCTCTAAAGCCTAAGAGATAGCCCAATCCGACAAAGATGAATGGATTAATAATGAGTTTCATAATACAAACAAATGTAAGATACCATTTATTTTTTTGGATGTTTTCAAAACTAAGTCCAGCCCCTAATAATATTAATGCGAATGGGGTTAGAACTTCTCCCAAATCCATGACAACTTTTTCTAATACATATGGCAAAGTAATATTAAGTGTTTTTACTAATAGACCAATGATTGCCCCTATGATAATAGGATTTTTTAAAACACTAAATACTAGTCTCTTAATTTTGATTTTAGTTCCTCGTTTATTTTCTAGTAAAATGACACAAAAAACATTATAGAAAGGAACAACTACTGAGACACACACTGCCGCAACCCCCGTATTTTCTGGTCCATAGATTGTTGATATTATCGGAATCGCAAACAAAATAGAATTTCCACGATAGATTCCTTGGATCATACTTGCTTGAACCGGTCTTTCTTTAATAAAAATCGGGATAAATATGTTTAGTAGGATAAAAACAATTGTGGAAGTTACCAACATATAAAATATTAATCGACCATTTAATGATTCCTTAAGACTGGAAGAATAAATATTGGTGAACATGATGATGGGAAAGAATAATTTATACAATATTTTGTTTGTCTGATTAATTCCTTCTTGTTCAATCCACTTTAGTTTTTTAACCAAGATTCCCAATAAAATATAAATACAAATTGGTGTGACAACTAAGATTGATAACATCATAATAATAACCAACTTCTTAAACTTTTATGAACCTATAGACATATTTACCAGTAAGGTTAACCTTACTGGTAAAAAATGAGTTATCTTTAATTGTTTTAGCCAAAAAATGGGGTAAAGAATGAAAGTAATAGCGAGCCAATTAATAAGATAAATGCTCCTCCAATACGTGAACTAATTTGTGAGAACGGCATGAGCTCCATTCGATCAGCTGCGGATAAGCAAGCAACGTCACCGGTACCTCCCATGTTTGCCATACAAAGTCCAGCCGTTATAGTTCCTTCAACCGGGTAGAAACCAACAGCCCTGGAAACAATCCAAGTACCAATTATTGCACCGATAACAGTAGTTAAGCATAGGAAGAAGTATTGAACAGATAAAGCGTTAATAACATCTTCTAGTCCTACATAAACCGCACCGATACCGACTAATAACATTGCGGTAAGGTTCTTTGACATGAATTGATACCATTGAAAACAAGCAGCTTCAATACTACCCGGTAAAATTCTTGTAACTTTAAAGATCATAACAGTAATGATCATCCATGCGTATGGATGAATTTCGATAAAGAAACCACCTAAATTACCTACTATAATACCAAAGCAGAAGAATGAAGCAGAAACAAGGATGCCCACACCTAAATTGGCATATTTAATGTTATCACGAAGTTTTTCTTCTTCAGGAGTTAAATCATACTCATGTGGATCACCGGTTACCCTCATTAGGTTTCCATATCCATTTAAATTTTTATCTTTGAAAATTCGTGGTAGTAATCCAGAAGCAACGATAGCCAATGTATTACCAATTGCCACGGCAGGAACCATGTAGTTTAGCGCCCCAAAGAAATTGTGTTCTTCGAAGATTTGAGCCATTGGAACAGCACCGGCTCCCATACCACCACCCATAATAGGAAGTGCTATAAGAAGCAAGGCATTTATACCACCCTGAATGGCACCTTGTCCACCATATCCGGTAATCATACCGATTAAGAAAGTTAGTAAGAACGCTGCGATTACTCCGCCGAAAATAGCAGGTAAGAAGCGAGCAGCAGCTTTTGCCAGAAGCTTACTGTTCATTCCTAAAATTGAACCAGTAATGAGTGCCGCGATATACCAATCTAAGAACCCTCCTGTACCAGCAAAGAAGGTATTTAATGCACCAGTGAATTTCGTTCCGGTAGTTGCTTTTTCTGTGGCGACAATCGCTTGTGGAAGTAATTTAAAATAAACAAGCGCCGATGTACCAAAGATGGTAAGAATTGCTCCACCACCTAAATATGTACGTACAATTGGTGTTCTTTCGCCAATTTCGTTTAAAACAGTTCCAATTACAATCATTAGACCGAACATACCAAGCATTTTTAACGGTAGATTTGTATCTTTCATAAAAGTTCTGGTATCAGCAAAGCCCAATGGCGCATAGGTTGTATAAAGTATTATTCCTGCAAAGACTACGAACCAATACCATGGCATTCCATAGAGTTTATATACTTTTTTATCTGACATTTTTCTCTCTCCTCAATAATTATATTTTCATGTGATTATTTTCAGTTTGTGTCCGAGGTTTACGGGCAATTCCAAGTTCCTCTGCAACACGAGCAACTTCATTCGCAACAGTATCAGCTACCCTTTTATCAAATGCACTTGGAATAATGTATTCCTCATTTAATTCTTCTTCATTAATAAGCGAAGCAATTGCTTTGGCTGCCGCGATTTTCATTTCCTCAACGATTTGTTTAGCTTCTACCATTAAGGCACCCTTAAAAATCCCCGGGAATACAAGAACATTATTGACTTGATTTGGATAATCACTTCTACCTGTGGCAATGATTCTTGCACCACCTAATTTAGCTTGATCCGGCATAATTTCTGGCGTAGGGTTAGCCATCGCAAAGACAATAGCATCTTTTGCCATGGTTGAAATCATTTCACTCGTAACGATATTTGGTGCTGAAACACCGATAAATATATCCTTACCTTTAATGATTTCTGTAAGTGGACCATGTTCCGAGTTTTTATTTGTTATTTTAGCCATCGCTGCTTGAGCAGGATTCATCCATTCTTCACCCACAGCTAAAGCACCGTTACGATCCACCAAAACGATGTTTTTAGGCCCCATTTGTAGTAGTAATTTACAAATTGAAATTCCAGCCGAGCCTGCTCCATTAATGACAATATTGACATCTTCCCATTTCTTATTAACAACTTTTAAGGCATTAATCAGACCTGCGGTCACAACAATCGCAGTACCATGTTGATCATCATGGAATACAGGGATATCGAGTTCTTCTTTTAGTCTGGTTTCAATTTCAAAACAACGTGGGGCGGAAATATCCTCTAAGTTAATTCCCCCAAAGGTAGGAGCAAGATATTTCACTGTTTTGATAATTTCTTCCGGATCTTTTGTATCTAAGCAAATAGGAAATGCATCGACTCCACCGAATTCCTTGAACAATAATGCTTTCCCTTCCATAACCGGCATTGCTGCTTCTGGTCCGATATCTCCTAACCCAAGAACCGCTGTTCCGTCCGAAACAACTGCCACGGTATGTCCTTTAATGGTATAGCGGTAAGCTTCATGTTTGTTCTTATGAATTTGCCGACAAGGTTCAGCGACTCCTGGAGTATATGCGATTGACAGTTCATTACGATTTGTAACCCTCGCCTTGGAGATTACTTCTAGTTTCCCCTTATTTTTTTCACACAACTCTAAACTTAATTTACTATAATCCATAACTTCCTCCTTGTCTTATTACTTAGTTGAACGTTTTCATAACTTACGAAACTGTAGAAACATTACAAGGTAATTTTTACTTAGAATGAAAACGTTATTTGCTATGATGTAGAGTTAGAAATAATTTCTATGGGTATTATATAAATTGAAGGACAATAATGAAAAATAAGTGAATAACCGATTAAACATCAGCAAGTTAACTGTTGTTAATCCTGTCATAATTACTCTAATTATGTCGATTTTTGTATTATTCACTGTTGCCTATATTTTATCCAAAACAGAAATTGTTATTCATTCATTGAAAAAGAAAGAAGCACAAATTGGTTTTAAATATAGGACCAAAATTCATAATAAGTAGATTTGTTTTTTTGTAAATTTTTTCTTTTTTTAGTTAACCTAACAGATTTAATAAATGAATTAATAATTTTAACATTAAGTTATTACCTACCTAATTAAAATCAAAATTTATCGATGATTTGTTGATTACTAGGGAAATAATTGTAAATTTAAAATAAATAAAAAATTCTGTAGGGTTTTAATCTACAGAATTTGTTAATATTTTTAATTGATTAATCGAAGTGCCTTCTAAAAGGTACATTCTATATTCAAAACACAATTCAATGGATTAATTCAATATAAGTAATGAATTACGCTTGATCAGCAAAATGAGTGTTACCTATTGACCATTGAATTCGTTTCTTTTCTGCATAGTAGGAACCAATACCTAATGTGATAATGGAAAATAACATCCACCCTAGAATTCCCCACCAAGGACCGTTGTGAGTAAAGATTAATTGTTTTCCACTGATTTTTGTGTGATTATTAATCCATTTATTAATCTTTCCAATAAAGAATACAAGTGGAATAAGCAATAAATACACGCTTAATGTCACTAACAATGACCAACCAAAAATCCCCCAAGCACTACCATCAAAGCTTGATTCACTTTCGCTCTCCCCTTGCACTTTGGTGTGTTTGGTAAAATATTGATTGATTTTCTTAGTTGCGTAGAATGATCCAATCCCTAAAGTGATAACAGAAAATAAAACCCATCCAATTATCCCCCACCAAGGACCGTCATAGTCTAACTCTAATTGTTTCCCATCAATAACTACATGTGAATAGTACCATTTGTAGTATTTTGGTATTACGAATACAAGTGGAATTAGTAAAAAGTATGCGGATATTGCAATAAGAATATTCCATCCAAATAATCCCCAAGCACTTCCAGTAAATTTTGATTCTTGCATTTCTTATTTTGCCAAATATTAATTTATTTGGCTTCTTCCCTCCTAAATAATAGAATTGTACTGACGACTTAGTCTCCCATTTTTAGTTACGATTCCTACATAATCTTAACGTATTCTTTATCTGAAATACATATTAAAGTATCAGGAATCTTTTTAAGAAATATGCGACTCAATCACAGACTTGAATATATTATATAATAATATGGTATTAATTTACAATAGTTCATTAGAATTTTCTTTATATAGAATAATTTTTACGCCGTGAAATTATTTTTCCACTATCTAATTCAGCAATTTATGTATAATTCTGCTTAATTTTATCTTGCTTAAAATCCTTTCTTCTCATTTACCAAACTTATTGATATTATAATTTTTTAATTCCTAGCGCATTGTTCTCTCCATCTCATTAACCAATCAAGCTGATTATCAAGGAATTTATAATCTACACAATCTAGCCCGTAAATTTCCATGATTGTTGCTTGAAGTTGATAGTGGTATATTCCAATAAAATCATAAAAAACATTTAACTCGTTGGTAGTTAAGGTACAATGTTTTGTATATCCCTTGAGAAAAGTATCATATGTTCTTTTGGATTTATGAAAGCCATTTTCATTAAATTGAAAATAATCTGTTGAATTACACATGACCATAATATCATAAACCGGAAAAGCTATGCTCGCAGTATCAAAATCCAAAATATTATATATACCATTAGGTTCCTTTAGTAAGTTACCTCTATGCAAATCACCATGAGCAAATCCACGTGGAATATTTTTTACTTTTTCCCAAAGATAATCTCCATAATCACGAAATAATTGTATTTTATTTATATTGTAATTTTTTTTATGCAAGATATTAATATAACGGTCTATAAAAAAATCTTTATCATGTTCTGGAAGATTACCCTTATATTTTTTCATTATACTATGTAATCTTCCAACAAGATCTCCTATGGTTTCAATATTTTCCCCTTCATCAGGTTCTACTCCTTCAATAAAATTAAATAAAACCCAGATTGTTTTATTACCATATTCTTCTACTTCTATATAAGGAAATCCATCTTTAGTTAATATTACTCTAGGTGATGGGAAATCAAACTTTTCAAGATAAATTAAGATATCAAGTGAAGTTCTTACTGTATCTATAAATACTAATGGTATAATCTTTAAAAAGTATTTTTTATTTAATCCCCAAATACAATAGGTAATGCTTCCACCTTTTCTTACAAATTCAATTTTATCGAATTTAATACTATAAAAACCACTCAGTTTTTCAAGTATTTTCTCATCCGTCATTTTACCAACCCTATTCCTATTATCATTTTCTTGATTGTATTATAATCAACTAACTATAGATAGATATTTAGTCATTTTTCCACATTTCAAATATGACCAATTTTATATAAAGAAAGCTAAAGTAACTCAAACAAAAGTTGATTTACTCTAGCTCCTATCTTGATTATTTTGTACTTTCACCTTTCTTGAAGGTTACAGGTACAACAATTTTTTCTACTTTTTTATCCTTACCTTCAATAATTGGAATTAGTTTTTCAACTGCAGCTTTTGCTAGCCGATCAAGCGGTTGTACAATTGTTGATAAAGATGGTGTAAGTAATTCATTTTCCACAACACCATCAAAACCGATAACTGATAAATCTTCCGGTACTCTTATACCAAATTCTTTTGCCTTAATAATTAATTTTATTGCTAAATTATCATTCTCTACAAATACGCCGTCAACCTGATTCTTATACTGCTTAAAAAAATTATTAAGAAAATGATTATAATCTGGAATTGGGTCTTCTTCAATATATAGAAGACAATTCACATTATGCTTATCAGCGTACTCCTTGAAGCCTATCTTACGGTATTTTACCTCAGTATCGGTTTTATTATTATAAGTGCCAATATATGCTAAAGACTTACAACCGGTTTCAATTAACTCTTTTGCCGCTAAGACTCCACCACCATAATTATCAGAAGTAACACATGTTACATCATCTTTAAAATGTCGGTCAAAACTTATTATTGGTAATGAACCATTAATATTCTCATCAATCTGTGAGTAGCTGATTGCGATAATTCCACTTACCTTGTTCTGTTTTAACATATCCAAATAATATATTTCCTTCTCAGGATGCCCATCCGAGTTACAAAGCATCAATTTATAGCCTACTTCATCTAAATAAGTTTCTATATAATAAGCAAAACCTGAAAAGAATGGATGCCAGATACTTGGTAATAATAAAGCCACATTTCTTGAATTTTGTGTTTTTAAATTTCGTGCTATTTCATTTGGTATATATCCGAGTGCCTTAATTGCTTCCTCTACCTTTTTTCGCATTTTTGAACTAACTTTATCGGGTGAATTAAGTACCCGAGAAACACTTCCAATACCAACACCCGCATATTTAGCAACATCTTTCATACTCGCCAAGTTAATCACCTACATATATAAATATTATCATTTATAGCTATCACATTCAATGAAAAATTAATAAAAATTAATAGTTCTTATCGAGTTAAATATGCTTTAATATCTAAAAGACTAGGCAGAGCGGAAATACCACCCTTTTTAGTGGTCGTTAATGCTCCAACTATATTCGCAAACTGAAGTATCTCTTTAATTTCTTTTTCCGTTAAATCTTCAATTTTCTTATCTAATTGTGTTAATGAATATAGAAAGCCACCAATGAAAGCATCCCCGGCACCAGTTGTATCAACTACCTCTACAATTTGTCCTTGACTATGCACAATATATTCACGACTATAGAAAGTTGCACCCTTTGCACCTTGTGTATATATGACTGCTTTCACGTCTCCAACAAATAAAGATTGTATTGCTTTATTAACATCCTTAATTCCTGTAATGAACTCTAATTCTTCATCAGAAATCTTAATAAGATCAGCTAATGGTACGAATTTTAAAATTGTTTCACGACATCTATCCGAATTATCCCATAAAGAAAGGCGTACATTAGGATCAAAGCTAATAATTCCACCATTTTCTTTGATGATACGAATTGCCTTTTGATGTGTGTATTTGATAGGTGCATCAATTAAACTAACTGAACAAAAATGAAGAATATCTTTACCAAGCCAATCCTCATGAAGTTGTTCTTTACTAAATAACATATCCGCACTTGGATTACGATAAAAACTAAAATCACGTTCTCCATCGGCTTTTAATGAAACAAATGCTAGGGCGGTATTTGCTTCATTACTTTTTAAAATATGATTAGTTTCAACACCAATTGTTTCAAGTGTTTCAATAAGAAATGCGCCAAAGGCATCATTACCTACCTGACCAATAAATTCACTATGTCCGCCTAATATAGCTACACAAGCGGCTACATTGGCAGGTGCACCACCGGGTGCCTTAATAAACTGGTCAACATCTTTTAGTGCAAGCCCTTTTTCCACAGGTATAAAGTCAATTAACATTTCACCAATTGCAACGACCTTTTTCATATTTTGACCATCCTTTCTTTATTTTAAAAGGCACTTGAAAGTGCCTTATTATTATCGAATAATTAAATCATATCCTTCGACTTCAATAGTTGATGTACCTAAACTATAGAACTCAATACCTGCTGCATCAATACTTGAATAAACAGTTGAAGTAATTGTTTGTTCACCATTATTAACAAAGACTTCAACACTAAATTGATCAATAAAAATTCTTAAATGTATTTTACCATTTTTTAAATCAACTTTTGCTTTTGTAATATTATTGATATCACCAGCCGGTATTTTCCCTTTTGTTCCATTTGTACGATCTAAATAGACATATCCATCTTTATAATATACTTTAGTTTCTTCATTTTGACCTTTAAAGAGTTTTACACCAGTTTCATTTGAATCAGGTGTTATCGTTAACAAGATTTCGTTACTTTTACCTTTTAGATTTTCAACTTTTTCACTAGATTGATTTAAATTAAGTACTGTATTCACCTTATTTGCTCGATAGTTTTCAATTTCAGAAATTGGTTGTTGAATTAACTTACCATTCACCAAATTCAACACTCTTGGAAGTGTCATCGCACCAGAATAACCCAATGCCGCTGTAATTGGTGTTCTATTCCAAGTTTGCATCCAAGCAATCATGATTCTTCTACCTTGATTATCAATCATTGTTTGAGGCGCATAGAAATCAAAACCGTAATCAATTTCTGCAATTTGTTCATAGTTAATATTCTCTAGTTTACCTGTTTTATAATTTAGATTTCCAACAACATATACTGTTGAGTTTTGATTTCGATGACCTGGTACTTCTTGTGGAGACATAATTAATACTTCATGCCCGTTTAATTCGAAAATATCTGGACATTCCCACATTTTACCTAATTTAGAGAAAGTTGCTGAACTTCCTTTATATGGCGTACCAACATATGACCAGTGTTTTAAATCTGAAGATTTAAATAACAATACTTGCCCATATGAATTTGATATTTGTCTTGAACCAACAATCATATAATATTCTCCATCGTGCTCCCACACCTTAGGATCCCTAAAGTCACTTGGTGAAGCATCAGCTGGTAATGATTTATAATCAAGAATTGGATTATCTGCATATTTTTCAAAACTAATCCCATCAGTACTATAGGCAATAGCCTGAACTTGCCTTTGCGGTATATTACCTGTGTAGATTAAATATAGATGACCGTCTTTTTCAACTGCACTACCGCTAAATACACCCTCACTATCATAAGTTTGATCAGGTGCCAATGCGATTGGCAAATATTCCCATTTAACTAGATCATTACTAACTACATGTCCCCAATGCATTGGTCCCCAAACAACATCTTTTGGGTTATGTTGATAGAATAAATGGTATTGTTCTTTGTAATATACAAAACCATTAGGGTCATTAATCCAACCAATTTTTCCTGTTACATGATAATTAAATTTATCTTTCATATCTACTTTCCACGTATTCATATCAGTATACCTATTAATTGCTTCCAATTTATTTCCAGACTCTGCATAACCTAATCTAATTAGTGCATCTGTTTGGTAAATCATCAATTCCTTTTCTGTTAAATTTACTTTAAACCCATCTACATTTAAATAATCATAGTATGTCGAATCATCCTCATCAACAATTTTAAGATACACGTCTTTACCCATAAAGTTAGACACATCCCAAATTATCCGGACATATCCTTCGGTAAATTCCGGATCTTTAAACAGATTGTTACTTTTTTTCTCTAATAGCTCATCGGTTTTCGCATCATATAATCCTATATAGACTTTATTATAATTAAAACCACCAGCAATTAAAAAAGTCAAGAATCCTGTATTAGATATTTTAAAATCACTAGAGGTTAATGTACCTCTTTCTCCCGAATTAATTGAGCCGAGTAAATGATAATCACCTTGATGATAATATAAACGTTGATATTCACCATATGTTTGAACATCTTTTACAATGTCCCCTTCAAATGCTTTACCGTTAGCTATCCAACCGGTTAAATCTCCTGTTTCGAAATCACCATTAAGTAAATCCTTAGTTTCCTTACTTACTGTATTACACCCTGTTAAAATTAACAGGGTGAATACAACTAGTGTTAGTTTTTTCATTTAAACTCCTCTATTCGACGTCCAGAATATTGATTGCTTCTACTCCTTCAGTCACTTCTACTTCATAGAATGTATTAAATGAATCAAATGTCATTAATCCCCATCCAGATGTTTTATTATCGACTATTTCAATATATAATTCATCTCCTAATTCTGCATATTGAGTTAAATCTACACGGAATAACTCCATATTTGCTAAGCGCATACCTTGATCAACATTAGGGAAGTTAATATCAGCAAATGCCGAATTTTCAAAGCGAGCAAGTTCTGAACCATCTGCTTTATAAATAGAGATATAACCACCATTACCACCTAATTTAAAGGTCATATGGCCTACTCCACCAAGAACGAATTTTGAAGAACGTAAGATACCTGTTCCACCTTCATTATACATACCAAAATGGTAGTTACCATCACGATTATAGGTTATTGCCTCTGCCCACCAAGTTGCATCGGATGTAATTCCTTCATCATTGAAAGCATCACCTTCAACAATAGTCCATCCACTAAGGCTTCCTGTTTCGAATCCGCTATTTACGATTTCGTTTTTGACTCCACCATTAATAGCTTCATAAACAATTTGTAAACGACTTAATAATAATGTTTTTGTTTCACCTTCTGGTAAGGCTTGGACTAAAACCTCTGCAGCATCTAAATCTGCTTGACTTTGACTTGTTTCTGCTTTTACAACTGCTGCTGTAGCTTCGATTATTGGTAATTGATTTACTGCTTCTACACCATCTTCTACAACTGTTTCATAGTGAGTGAAGAATGAATCAAATGTCATTAATCCCCATCCAGATGTTTTATTATCAGTTATTTCAATATATAATTCATCACCTAATTCAGCGTATTGAGTTAAATCAACCTTATATTGGACCATGTTTGCTAAACGCATACCTTCGTCAACATTAGGGAAGTTTATATCGGCAAACTCAGTATTAATAAATCTAGCAATTTCAGTTCCATCTGCTTTAATAATTGAGATATAGCCTCCATTACCACCTAACTTAAAGGTCATTTGACCCACTCCACCTAAAGTAAAGGTTCTTGATCTTAATATTCCAGTTTCTCCTTCAGAATACATACCGTAATGGTAATCACCATCGCGGTTGTAAGTGATATTTTCTGCCCACCAAGTAGGTTCATCATTTACACCTGCATCATGGAACGCTTTTCCTTCAACAATCTCCCAACCACATAAGTTTCCTTCTTCGAAACCAGGGTTTGAAATTTCATATTGGGAGTTAGGAGTTACACCCGAACATGTTCTTTCAAGATAATTAAAGTCGTCTATACTTCCTTCAGTCTGTGGTTCAGCAACACCGTCAACATAATAAGTTCTTAAATCATCAAAGTTTATAAAACCAAAATCTCCATGTGCCGCTTCATCTACAAGTACTACATACATTTCTTGTCCACGATAATCAATACCATCGACATCAGATAAATCTAATTCAAATGTAGCATAATTATTTACAAATGCTATACCATCAATGGCTTGTTGAGGATCAACCACACCACTGAAATCAGCAAATTCAGTATTAGATTGTTTGGCAATTAACTTGTCACCCTCAACTAAACGTACTTCTACATATAATGTATCATTATTACGAGCAGCACCCAGCTTAAAGGAAATTAATCCATCTCCACATAGAGTGAAATTCGATGACTTTAATTTTCCAGTTAAAAGTTCACTTTTGAAAACTTCTGTTCCATCTTCATATTTTCCATCACTAATACCAAATAAATGGAATTTTCCCGTATGTCCGAAAGGAATTTTTTCAGCCCAAAATGTCTCTTGGATTGTCACAGATAAATCATCAAAGGCTTCACCAATAGCTGTCCATCCTGTTAAATCACCTGTTTCGAATCCACCATTTACTACTTGTTTTACAACTCCTTGTGCATTACATACTTTTGTGTAATCATTTTTATCATCTTTTTTCTTTTTGTCGCATCCGACGAGTGTTCCAAATAGAACAACTGCAAAAATCAAACTTAAAATCTTTCTTTTCATGTACTTTCTCCTCTAAAATTTTTATTGTTGATAATATCCATCTACTGTTTCAGTTAAATAGACAGATTTCATCTCATAAATTTCTAAATTAATAATTTCAATTGATCCATTTTTTTCAAACAATGATAATCCTTGTGATGCTTTACTTACTGGATAAATCCTTGAAGTAATACTTGCTAAATCATTCATATAAACTTCCACAAGTGAACGATCTAATAGAATATGTAAACGAAGATTATGATTGTCAAGTTCTTTCGAAATTTCTCTTTGGTATCCTATTGCTTTCTCACTTGAACGGATTGAATTATAAATCATGCGATTTTTTACCGTATTATAGGTAACGCTTGTCACCTCAGTAGTAGATTCTCTAAAATTGATTCCAAAGCTTTCTGCATCTTTTGCATCGATTTCTATGACGATTTCTAACAGGTCACCTGAGATATTTTTTAATTCATGATTAACCTCATCAACACTTACGTTTGATAGTTTCAACAATTCCTTATCCCGAGCATTTTTAATTTCCTCTATCGGTTCAAAATTAAGTTCTGCTGTTTCACTATTATACCAAACACTGATTGGCATCCCTGCTGTATGAGCCCAGCCTGAATAGTAATCTTGCCATGAATTTGACCCCACACCTTGTGCAATGGTGAAGATAATTGAGCGGCCTGTTTTAGGGTCTACAAAACCACTAGGACCTGTAAATACCCCATCACCATGATCGATTAAACGTGGTTCGCTATGATCAGGAATGAATTTCCCCATCTCTTTATCAAATTCACCAATCCAATAAAATACTTCTACATCGGAGAGCGATACTGGATGTGGGCTCACTCCAAAAATCCATTTATCCGTCTCATTCCCAAATTGGTCCCTTAGCGGTAAGAAAATTGGTAACTCCCAGTGAAGGCCAATATAATTATACCTTTGAAAATCGGCTACAAAGAATTCACCCATATAATCAAAATCCTTTAAATCTTTTGAGCTATAAATCAATGCGGTACCACCAGAATTATTTTTTGTTCCACTACCAATCAAGGTAAACCAGGTATCATCTACTTTAAATACAAATGGATCTCTAAACTCCCCAAATTTCCCGGTATTAGCAGTTTGTTCGATTGCTGGTGCGTCATCACAACTCCAATCTTTTAGTGTTGAATCTTTTAAATCTACCGGACGACATAGAGCTATAGATTGATTTGGTTGTTTGGAATCGTTTCCAGCAGTAATAAATAAAATAGGATTTCCATTTAGATCATAGGATGCTGCACCACTCCAAACACCATCAGGAGTAACAGGTTGATGTGGTCGAATCGCCACACCCACATCCTCCCAATTGATCATATCTTTACTTACCCAATGACCCCAATGAATTTGATGCCAGAAAGGACCAGTCGGGTTATGTTGATAGAATAAATGATAATAGCCATTAAAATATATTGGGGCATGTGGTTCATTCATCCAATGACCAGCAGGAATTGCATGGAACTGAGGACGATTTCGATCACTTGCATACATAGCATGATTTAACTCGATATCCTCATCAGCTATTACAGGAATCCGGTTATTATGTTTTATCAGATAATTCTCATATGAAGCTTTTATAGTTTCAGATTTTAATGCTTCATCATAGACTTTCAAATCATCCATTAAACCATTAAACATATTAACATCAAATACTGCAACCTTTTCATTTCTTGAATATTTACCAATTAAGAACGATTCATAAATCGCTTTACGCATTTCATAATTTTCATAATCACCTAAGGGCTCTTTTATCGCAATTTCTCCATTATAATAGAGTGTCACAAACTTTTGATCAAAGCTAACTGCTACATAATTCCATTCCATTGGTTTTAAGTAGTATTCCTCTGGTGCGCTGATAGATTTGACTCCTTTAATAAACTCATTGCCCAATCCAAGTTTGATTCCCCATTCACCTAAGCGATACATTCCAAAGGCAAACCCTTCATGCTCATCAAAATTAGACTGTGAGACAAATGCTGATAGGTTACCACCATCGCCCCATTCAAAAGCTCTAGGTGCAACCCATAAGGAAATGGTAAATTCTTTAGTAGGCATTTTAAAACCTTGATCAACTATATAAGTCGAATAACCATCAAACCATAAAGCACCATCTTTTATACCATTTTTACGCCATTCAGGGTCCTTTGCTTCTTGATACAATAATGGTTGATTTTTTCTATTGTAGACATAATTCACATGATTGCTTTTACCCTTAATAGTTTCTAGTGCTTCTTCCCCGGATGTTTCATTAAATTTGTAATGTAATACGAGATTACTTTTAGCCTTGTTTGAACATCCGACAAAGACGATAGTACTTGTAATGATTAAAAATACAATTAAGATTTTTTCCACTAGAATTTCACTCCCGTCGTTCCCAATCCTTCAACGATATATTTTTGCATGATAATATAGAAGATGACCATAGGGATAGTTGTTAAAGTTAAAGAAGACATAACTTCCATCGTTGTGATGGTTGGATTTTGTTGGATGGTATTAAGAGCTGCTTGAATAGGATAAAGTGGCCATTCCTCACCCGATGGTGCAGGTAATACCATAATTGGCCAAATATAATCATTCCATGTTCCAATGAATGAAAAAGTAGCTATTGTCGCAATAATTGGTTTAGACAATGGTAAAATAATACTTCGATAAATTCTAAATTTTGTAGCGCCATCTATCTCTGCTGCTTCTTCTAATTCTTTTGGAATGCTTTGGAAAAACTGTTTAAATAAGAATATGTTAAAAACACTTACTAATGGTGGGACAATGATGGCAAAAATTGTACCTGTAAAGCCTAAATTATGGACAATTGTATATAACGGTATCATCGTCGTTTCAATTGGAATAATTAATAATGCTAGAATTAGTCCCATTAAAATTTTTTTCCCTGGAAATCTAAATTTTGCTAAGGCATAACCTGCCAAAGAATTAACGATAATATTTCCAATTAAAATAATGAAGGCATAAAAAATACTGTTTAATGCATATTTCCAAATATTATAATTTATTATGACTGATTTATAGCCATCAAACCATGATGAAATATTTCTTATATTAGGCAGAAAACCAGAAAGTTTCCCCATTTGCTTGTAAATTTCTACATCTGTTTTAGTCGATGAGGCGACCATCCAAATCATTGGAAATAAAAACAATATGGACCCAATGATTAAAAGGATGAGTGTTGATAATTTTTTTCCGTTTCTCACACCATTTGAGCTTCGAAGTTTATATAGCAACTGTCTATATTTACCATTTTTTGATTCTAATATTTTCAATTTATCTTTAGTAAAGAAAAAGATAAAAATCATCATAAGGTAAAAAGCAAGGTAGATTATCAATAGTCCTAATTCTTTCAATGATTGGTTTAAACTGAGATCTGTAATCGCATATATGACATCTAAGAATTGTAGTAAAACTTGAATGGCTGGATAAATAAAATAAATTCCGACAAATACTATAACGATTATCTGTGCAAGTGCTGTTAATAAGCCGATAAAGAGATGTTTTACTTTAAAATTATTCAATGGTTTCACCTCTTTCTCTTGCTAGTCTTCTTTGGAAGTACACAATAATACCGACCATAATGGAAACTAACAAAGCGATTGCTGATGCATAACCAACAAATCTAAATTGATAACCCTCACGATAAATTAAATAACTCAGTGTCATCGAATAATTTTTGAACCCAATCATGACCATTGGTTGAGTAATTAATTTTGAAGCTCCAATTAAGGTTGTAAAGGATACAAATACGAAGGTTGGTTTAAGCGTTGGAAGCGTAATATAACGAATAATTTCAAATTTATCAGCCCCATCTACTTTTGCTGCATCATACATGTCATTTGGAATATTTTTTAATCCTGCAAGGAATATGAGCATTTGGAAACCGGCTCCTTGCCATGCAGAGATGATGACAATCCAGTACATTGCCACCTCAGGATCCAATAGGAATGTTTGTGGTGGAAAACCAAGCAGTGTACAAATTGTATTCATTAATCCTAATTGTGTTGGATTCGCATCAAGGATACGCATCCACAGTATTGAGATAACAGTTAGTGACATCACTACGGGTGCGAAGAATGCTACTTTGAAATAAGTATTCCCTTTTCTTGCTTTGTTTAAGATTAAAGCTAGCCCTAAAGCCAATCCGATTTGTAAAGGTAAAACCAAAATCATGAATTGTAAAGTATTTCTAAGAGCATGATAGATATCACCTTTAGCTTTGTATTGGTCAATAATTGCTTTAAAATTATTTAACTCTACATAGTTAATATTATTAGGTTCTAATAGATAGTAATCCGTAAACCCATACCATAAAGTCATGACTATTGGTTGGATGATAAATATGATAATTAATACTAATGCAGGTAAGAAGAAGAAATAAGCTAGGATAGTATTTTTAAGTTGATATCGATTATTTTTCTTTCTTCCCATCAAGATGTCATATAGTATAGCAGTTGTGATTGCTACAATCGCTACTAGTAAGACACCCATTGTAAGTTTGGTCATAAGAAAACCTCTTTCTAGCGTTTATGTCGATCTAATTTTGTTTGTAATGATGTGGTATATTGGTCTAATACTTCCTTTACATCTGGTGCATCTGTTGTTACCATTAATTCGATATATGTACGTTGGAAAGTATCTGTAATTTCTGGATAAGCAACCGAACTAGGTCTTGCTATACCACCTATCATAAGCTGATCTTTAAGTATTTTCCGAACACCTGATTGATACTTCGTATTTGCTTCTAACGCTGATATACGAGCAGGAATAAGTCCTGTGGCGTTTGTTACATGGTTTGTCGAATCAGCATTTGTCATCCATTCTGCAAATAATGCCGCCCCTTCAGGATTTCTGGTTGTTTTAGTTACACCAAATGCCCATGAACCTGTTGAAGCTGCTAATTTATCTTTACCCATTGGTATAGGTAATACGCCCCAATGAGGAATTTGTTCTTTATATGTTAACTCTAAAATTGGTACTCCCCAGATTCCGTCTAGCATCATTGGATAATTTCCTAGATAGAAGCCATTATCAATTGGTACATTTGTTGTTAATCCTTCAGTAAATAAACTTTGTAAGAATTCAAAGGCTTCGACATTAGCACTACTATTAAAAATATTAGTTACCGTTAACCCATCTTCACCTACGATATCTCCACCATTTGACCAGATAAATGGAGTAATAGCATATGTAATCATTTCATCTTGACTTGTAGGTAATGAAATAGCTTCAATTTCAAAATGTTCTTTTAAGTGTTTAGATATTGTTTTAAAGTTATCAAAATTCCAAGGATTTTCTAAAGAAATACCTAAAGGTTCATCTGAATTTGGTAATCTAATATCACTAGGTTCACATGCTTCTACACTGTCACATAATCCTGCATCAACATACATTGATTTATTATAATAAATAGTTGTAGTAGACTCTTGGATTGCTAAAGAATATAAACCATCATTATATATCCCTTGAGCTAATGCCGATGGCAAGAAATCATCCTTTACTTCTTGACTAATATAATCACTTAAATCTAGCAAGATTCCAGATTGAGCATAAGCTGCTGTGTTAGGACCATCTAATGTAATTACGTCAGGTAATGAGGAAGTGGTTAAAGCGGCATTAATTTTATCTTCATAACCTGTTCCACCACCACCACGTGGAATAAATTCTAGACGAGCTTCATATTCACCTTTAAATTCTTTATTAAAAGCCTCAGCACGTGTTTTATATGCTTTACCTTCAAGTGTATCACCTGCAATATGTACCCATACGCGAATAATTTTAGCGCCATCTTTATTTACTGTTTCATTTTTCTTACCACATGCAGTTATTATAAGTAAGAACAAAACCAGCAATGTTCTAAATATTATTTTTTGCATATCTTCCTCCTATTTTTGGAAACGTTTCCAAATTTTCTATATTTTTATTATAGTCCCGCTTTTATCATTTGTCAACTCTTTTTATTAATTTTTGGAAACGTTTCCTAAATTTATGTCTATTATTAATTATTATTCATCTTCGTTATTAATAGAGAATTCGGATTTGAATTTATTTCATGCTTATCATATACTTTATATATAATTATGTGATACCCTATTGTCTGAGAAATTCTTTTGGTTATCTAACTTGACTATTTCCATGTCATATTTCTCCTAATCATTAGATTTGCTCACGTATATATCGCATCGAACCTTAGTGAAATTTGGCTATCTATGCGCAATAAAAAAACTCTTGTAGTTCTATTATAAACAACAAGAGTTTAGCAAGATCACAGTTAATTATTTTCAAACTAACAGGAACATAAATCTTGGAGTACATAAGCTTCTTTGACCCAAGATTAAATTTGTGATTACATCCTTTCGGGAATGCTGAAGAAGAAGTAAGAAAAAGATTTCAATAAGATCTTAACATAGCATTATTGTAGATGAAGCAAAAGTGATTAGATTAATTATCGATAAGTACACTATGGACACTCAAAGATAAAGACAAGTGGTACAACAAAATGTGATATTACAAAAAACACTTAGACTTTCATTTAAGTCTAAGCGTTACATTAAGAACTACGATTTCTATGTTCAGAATTATTTTTCAAAGCCTTTATAAATCGATTACCTAAGTCTGCCACAAATACAGAAGTACTAACTGACGAAAGAATTTGCTTATAAATCTCATTTGGAACAGGTTTATTCTTATCATTAAATAATACCTTAAAATTCATTTTCTTAAATTCTCTAATACAGGCATAAAACATAACATTGATAACAAAAAACGTGATATTATCTAAAAAATTATTCGAAGGAGTATTTAATGGAATAAATTTTAAATGTTCAAGTAGATCTAGATTAGGAATGTAGTCATCCATCCATTCATATAAAGCAACAAATATTTTTTCATCATCATATGCTAGTTCGGGTACTATTTTTGAAACTGGCTTTCGTATGATATCCACAACTTTAAATAAAATATATTTTCCGTTAAATTGCGAAAATTGACTATCATGTCCTTCTAACTTATATGCTATTACATCATTAATCTCCCATGGAGATTTAAAATATGATGGTTTAGGAACCTTTTTTCTTTCCGGCATTTTTGAGTTTTATTTAAGTCTCAAATCTTCTAATTCTAATTTTCTTTTCTCATAATTTTTCCGTCTATTACCTTCAACGAAATAGTATTCATTTTCAATATAATAGTTCTCTATATCTATTTCATTATCACAAAAACTTAAATCTTCTTGATTTACAAAACTACCTAATATATTCATTGCTAATTCATCATCTTTACTTCTTTTGTATAAATAATTTAAAGATTTGTTCATTACCTCTGAAAATTCTTTATCTTTGAGATTACCCTTCTCGATAACTTCTTCCCACTTTTTTAAATCACTACCATGGTCAATAACTTCTAAAGCTTTATTTTTCACTAGTTCAAGATAGCCGACCCGTATTCCACTGTGTTAATGCTAATGAAAGCCAGACCACACTTTCCTTATTTGTTCCCATAATATCTCTGCACCAATTGTAACTGATAAAATAAAGAGAGCCAAAAATGATAAATAAGATTGAGCCACCTATTTACTAAAATAACCACATTAAATATAATTTATAGATAAATTATATTTAGTGGAGGATAGAA
>JAWLBU010000033.1:0-27992 GCA_041687555.1 Haloplasmataceae bacterium
ACGATGGACACCCTTGCATTCGGCTAATAGTTGGCACGGTTAACCCCTATAGTGAACTTTCATCACCTAGTTGATATACATGCCCGGCGCACATAAAAATAGTCATTACCATGAATGACTATTTTCAAATTAAATATTAACCGATAAAGAAATCGGCCACATTAGATATTGCTTTACCTTTCTTTTTATAAATTTCGGTAAAGCCGCATTTTTTACAGGATATTGTCGCGAATTTCTTGTTTTGTATTTCAAATAATTTCGCAAATATTCCACCGGTAGCTCGCATTTGATCCTGTTCATATTCTTCGCAACCGCATTTTGGACACTTATACATTCTATTACCTCCATATTTTTTATTACAAATCTATTATATGTGAAACTTTTTTTTATGCAATGATTATGAATATTACCGATATAATTAATCTTTAAAGTAAAAAAATCATTTTTATTCAAAAAAGAAAATAGTCATTAACAAGAATGACTATTTTCAAATTAAATATTAACCGATAAAGAAATCGGCCACATTAGATATTGCTTTACCTTTCTTTATATAAATTTCGGTAAAGCCGCATTTTTTACAGGATATTGTCACGAATTTCTTGTTTTGTATTTCAAATAATTTCGCAAATATTCCACCGGTAGCTCGCATTTGATCCTGTTCAAATTCTTCGCAACCACATTTTGGACACTTATACATTCTATTACCTCCATATTTTTATTACAAATCTATTATATGTGAAACTTTTTTTTATGCAATGATTATGAATATTACCGATATAATTAATCTTTAAAGTAAAAAAAAGCATTTTTATTCATAAAAAAGAAAATAGTCATTATCATGAATGACTATTTTGAATTTAAATACTAACCGATAAAGAAGTCGGCTATGTTGGAGATTGCTTTACCTTTCTTCTTATAAATTTCGGTAAAGCCGCATTTTTTGCAGGAAATTGTCACAAATTTCTTGTTCTGAATATCAAACAATTTCGCTAGAATCCCACCGGTAGCACGCATTTGATCCTGTTCAAATTCTTCGCAACCACATTTTGGACACTTATACATAAAATAACCTCCATTTCTTAACTAAATATTATCATATTTACTAAATATTTCAATTCATTTTTTCCATTTTATTACTCAATTTACTAATATCGATGGTTGGTAAAAAAATCGGCGGTAAATTAGCGGTCGTCAACACACTTGATACAATTGTTCTGATATACGGATAGATGATATCAATCATCTGATATTCCAATATATCACGATTTTCATCAACATCGATATTAATATCAACATATTGAAATAAACCCGATAGGACAAACGACAGACTGAATGGATAATTTTTACTGACTGCCTCTTCAAATATTTTTACATTAACATTGAACCTGACACGATTATTATCCAAATATGTGGCGTTTTTTGCCAGTTTCATATCTAGGTTCATTTTTTCGGGTTTATAGTGATCATTACGTAAAAAATTAATCTCACGTACGACATAACCCAGAAAGTTAACCTTCTTTTCCATTTTCTACCTCCTGCTTTTTAAAAAACAGTGTCATTCTTTCACCGATTTTTTTAAATCCGGTTTTTAGATACATCTCTCTGGCGGTATCAGCTTCATCGGTGACTAAATATATCGTATGACAATCCTCGCTCAAGGAAATCTCAATCAGTTTTTTTAGAATCGTGGAGCCGTAACCTTTTCTTTGGTGCTTTGGTATTACCGAAAAATCCTCAATCTTAGCATAATAGTTATCGATAAACAAATCACAGCTACCGATAACTTCATTATTGTGATAACATATATAAGAATTAACATCTTCGGAAGAAAGATATACCTTACCGCGTCTATAACATCTTCTCTCACAAAAATCCCTTCCTAAACAATCTTCGTCAAGCTGTAAATCAGAATATAAAATATCATCCAAATCTTCAAGACTTATGGCTTTTTTTACAAGACAACCAGGAACTGTTTTTATTTTATTTAAATTAGTTATATCAAAGGCATAGAAACCCTCAATTGATATTTCCGGTTTATGTCCTAGTGAATTCAAAAAATCATCACTTAAGATCTTATTTAGATAAATATTACAGAATTCAGGACTTCGGAGTGATATTTCTTCATTAATAACTTCTCTTAAGCGTTTTTCACTTAATTCCTTTTTCACATATGTAAAGTTATGCGCATACATGTCGGGAATTAACTCATCGGTAAATCTGATTACTTCAGCATTTTCCCACTTATTTGAAAAACACATTGTGTATTTTACTTCACATTCAAAAATTTCTGGACTTATTGTCATATGTTTCTCCCCGTTTATTATTCTTTAGTAAATTTGTAAATTGTGAAATAATCATATAAAGTATCTTTCTTTAAAAGAATATTATCAAGTTTTGGCACTAATTGTGTTTCCAGACATAATCCCAGTCGCTTTTGTCCAGTCCGATTATTATGGAAATTCATTTTATCGGTGATAAAGTTACCGGAATAAAGCTGCACCGCCTGATAATTGGTGGAAATTAATAACCTTCTACGGGAGTTTTCCTCATACACCTCGATGCAGTTTTCATGGGAATCTAATACTAAATTAATATCATAACCGTTACCGTAAAGCATCTGTTGATGTCTATCATTAATATCCAACCCGATTAATTTAGGCTTATTGAAATCAAAAGGAGTGTTAAATACTTCCTTAATATCTCCCGTACCAACTAATTCTTTATCAATTTCTAAATACTTAGATGCATTAATCCGTAACAGATGATTATTTATTGTATTAATGCTGTTGCCGTTTAAATTGAAATACATATGATTTGTAAGATTAAGATAGGTATCCGAATCAGAAATGGCGTTATAGGTAATTTTAAACTCATTGTCTTCTAGGGTATATTATATTTTTACCGTTAAATTACCGGGAAAATGACTTTCAAGATGGGGTGAGTTATATAGTAATTCATAACCGTTATCAATATCTTTTACGGTAAAATACTTATATGATAACCCGTCATATCCCCCGTGTAAATTATTATTTCCGTCATTTTTATCCAGTAAATATTTTTTATTGTTTATCATAATTTCAGCATTTCTAATTCTTCCGGTGGTTCTCCCGACAATGGCCCCATGATAACCATCATTTATTATATAATCATGATAATCATGCCAGCGTAATATCAGATTTTCATTATAATTATCTTCTTTAAGAGCTATTTTTGTCAACGCACCGCCAATATTGATAAAGCATACCTCAAGCTTATCATTTTTCATTGAATATTCAATTACTTCTCTTTCATTTACCATTAGTACTTTTTTAACTGTTTTAATCATTTTCTACCTCATAAATAATTAATATTATCCATAATATAAAAAAACACCTTATAAGTATAATATACTATTTAAGGTGTTTTATTTCAATGATAATCTTTATAAACAAGATATTTGGTAAATAAGAATTCACTGATGAAATTAATTATCATCGTACCTCCAAGTACTATGTAATCATTCCATCCGATATCGGTTAGTCTATCCCCCCACCAGGTAGATAGCGGTGTAAACACACAATAAAAGAGTGCTACTTTCATCATCGCAACGGGAACATTAGTTGCTGATTTAAAGGTAAATTTCCGATTAATCGTGAAGTTATATAATACCGATAATATTAATGCCACGAGATAACTCGGCCAATAGGGTAAATCAACTATTTCATTTAATATTGTAAAACTGACAACCTGTATTATTCCGGCAGATATCGAAAAGACGGTAAATTTTAAGAATTGAATCATGCTTCGTTTACTGATTATAGTTTCCATATAATAAACCTCTTAAAGATAATTTCCTATATTATATCACATAATCAGTAATTAAAGATACTTTTATTTATACGGATCAATGAGATATTCATTATCTTCATCATCTATAAAAACATAATTAATGCTTTCTTCATATGTTGTTGTAATAGGTTGATTTTCTGTAATAGTATTTTTTTCTCTAATACTTATTGATAATGAACCACTTACAATATTTTTACCCTCGTCGATCAATCGATTTTTACTTTCAAGATAAGAAACTTTAAACTCCGGATTAATGACAAAAGGCTCGGCATCTACCGGATTAGGATAAATAATAATCTTTTCATTGTTTTGATTATCATAACCAAAAATCATATATACGAGTCCAAAAGAATCATCAATTTGTGCTTCTTTTATTTGTTGTTGAAAATTACTAATAATACCATATTCTGAAAAACTATAGGATACAAAATTTAATCCATATTCCTCACATAATGAACTAAAATCAGTTTGTGTTAAATAATTGAGTAAATTATTATATTCATCTTTATTCAATTTTACGTAAGATCTATTTATATTTCTTTCATTACCGGTAATAAGCTCATATGTAATGTTTAAGAAATGAATCGTCAATTCTCTTTTTGTTAGATCGATGAAAAAATAATGACCGCCTAATTCATATTTTATCGCAAACAATGTACCATCATAATAAAACTCAATATTATTTTCATTTATCTGTAACTCTTCTAATTTTCCTGAAATATCCAGATTTAACTTTTTAGTGTTTTTTTCACTTCCATAACTATAAACATCCAATACACCGTTACTGTCCCTACCAAATATAAAACAAATAAACCTTCCATCATTACTTATTTCTATTTCTTCATAAGCTGTAGGACCCTCGCATATTGTTTCCTCTACTGATACTCCCATTTTGCCCCAATAATCATTAGCTTCTTTTGCATGCTTTTTTTCCTCAGGAGGACAACCGGTTAACAACAGACATGTAACTACCAAAACAAATAAACCGATAAATTTCTTCACACTATCACCTCCTACTCTATAAATATATACGAATATATAAAAATATAGTCAGAATTTAGTATTGATATTATCTTATATAATACAAATAAACTGACTATATAAAAAAATCAACTTAGGGGTGTAATTTTAAAAAAATTAACAATCTTAATATCATAATGTATCTAAATTTATAGTTTAGGTGTATCTGAATCAGGTTTTATATTGGGTTCCAATACTTTTATCAACAATGGTAATTTTAAATTAACACTAGACAAAATAGCTTCTCCTTCACCTAATTCTGCTAAATAATTTGTTATTTGTTTATTAACATTTGATAAAGCACTAATAACAATTTCTTTATCTTGAGTGTTAATTAATCTATGAACAATAAATGTCCCAATTTGACTAATAGTCCCTAAAGGAATATCGCGTGGTCTTTGTGTAGTCAAACATAAAAACAAGCCATATTTCCTACCTTCTTTAGCAATATTATCGAATGAGTCTAAAGAATATATAACATCATTTTCGCTTAATTTTTTATTTAAAAATTGGTGTGCTTCATCAACTATTAATATTAACGGATTATTTTTTAAGTTACTACTTCTCGCCTTATCAAGTAGATTTTGACCAATTGAATTAGCAACAATATCTCTAATACTGTATTGATAAGGTAGAGTTCCTAAATCAATTGATAAAAATTTAATGTTGTTATTTTTTATTATAAAATTATCTATTTTTTCAAATAAATCATCATATATAACTTGTTTCATATTGTCAAAATCAAATAGTTCTGAATAAGCCATATTATTTAATAATCCGTTAATTCTCGAAATCATATAAGAACAATAACCAAGTGTTCTTTCATCCTTACCACCAAATTTCTTTGGATCTGAATCATAAATACATTCATTTTCAACTTGCTTTGACAATGAATATATATCGAAGTCTAAATCATCAGAATTAATTTCATTATAATATTTGTTATAAACTTGAATAAAGATTTCTTTATTTAATAACATTTTATTTAATACTTTATGATTACCAATACAACTAACATAATCTTTTAATTCATCTTCGTGTTTTTCTAATAGTTTTAACGAACGAATGGCTTCCATTAATTTTGGACGTTGTACACCTTCTGAAGGTTGAACTAAATACATTAAATCACTAAATTTCAACTTTTTATATGATATAAAATCCTCTTTTGATAAATCAATTAGTTGAGCTTTTTTCTCATCACTATATTTCATCGCTAAATTTTTATATTCACCAGTAGCATCTAATAAAATGACTTTAATATCATTATTTAACAAATTCTCTACAAGCTTAGCAGTTGTCCAACTCTTTCCACTACCTGTTGTTCCAATAATTGCTGCGTGTCTATCGAATAAATTTTGAAGTGATAAATCAAGCAAATGATTACTATAATCATTAGTATTTGTATTTAAAACATATGAAAAATTAATAGTTTTTTTATTATATATTTTAAATTCAGTATTTTTAAAAAATTTATCAACAATATTTTTTGAGGCCATATAAACTTTTGCACCAAGATTAGGATAATTACATATAGTTTTTAAAAATACAACATCATAATAATCAAAACTTGAAAGTATCTCTACTTTAATTATCGGGTGCATATCTATTTTATTCAAATTATTTTGTGTAATATCATATCTCTCTTTTTCTAGTATTTCAGATGAAATTATTTTACCTATAAATCCTACATTTTCTCCCTCAATAACTACTAAAGAATTTATCAAACCTCCTTGATGTTCATTTCCGAAATAAACAAATTTATTTAGGTTTTTTGAAGAAGGTATATGAACCGATGTTATATCTATATTAACTTTGTTAACAAAACCAAGAAATAACTTTTGATCAAATATTGTGTTATACATATTAATTATCACCGCTATTTTCAAATAGATCGTTACTATAAGCTCTCTGTTTTTTATAAATATCTACAAAATTATTGAAACTAGAATTAAACAACATAACATTTGAATAGTCCTCAGCTCTTTTTATAAATTCTAAATAATTAATGTTTTCGTTTATGTCTATATTAACTATTAATATCATTAAATGAGGATTACTTATCATAGCATCATAAATCATTGACGTTATATGCTTATCTCCAAAACTAAATCCAATTACAATAAGCAATGTATTCCTTCTTCTTAGTTCAATTTGAAATCTCGAAAATAATTCAAAATAAGGTTTTGTATATGATTGTTCATACTTCCTACTTGTCGGAAATATCATTAAAGCATTATCATTTTTTTTAGATATTTTTTTTATTTTATCAACATCATTTGTCCAATCAATGGAACCATGTAGCTTATATAAATGAAAAACTTTATCTACATATAGCCTCTCATCCGTAATCTTATTATCGCCTCTAATTATCACGTCATAATCAAAATAAATATTATTAAATAATTTTTCTGTATCAAATGAGAAGCCATCAATCAATATGAAATTTTCCTTTAATGCAGCTTGTTCAAATAAAGTGTCATAATTAGTTGTGAAGATTTTTATTCTGTTATGTGAATTTCTTCTTGATGTTAATTTATTTATAAATTCTGTATATTTATGAAATTTACATAAAGTTATATCACATAGTTGTTTAATTAAGTTATTTATTTCTTTAATAGTCAAATCGTATTTTTCTTTATCACATGTTTCTATAAAACTATCAGCTAAAATCAGTTTTGATAGTAAATCCTCTAGGTTAAAATCAGTATCAGTATATCTCTTGTTATATTTAGATAAACTTATTAAATCTTCTATACTAAATAAATCTTTCCTTAAATCTAAATATTTTTTAATTTCTGAAGAAATTTCTTTCATCGTTTTTCCAGAATAGTTAAAACTTGTATCTATATCTAAGTCATTAATCTCTTCGGGCGTTAATATAGTTATAGATGTACCTGCACCAGCAAGTATTATCGTATTATCATATTGTGCGGATGCAAAACGATTAACTATTTCATTAATTATACTTATTGGTTTGAATTCAGAATTATTTTCACTAATATATTTTTCATTATTAAAGTAATATGATTTTTCATTCTCACAATACTCAATTATATCTCTATTTGAAATTAATATCTTTATCCTATCCTCCATTTAAATCCTCCAAAACATAAATTAAAACTTTTAAAATTTTTTTATATTAAATTTTTCCGCTTAGCTCATAGACTTTCGTTACTTACAACTTCATCATATCAGCTCCTATATTAAATAATCTATTCTCCCCTCAATTTAAAATTATATAATTGTTTATTCCCTTTCTGTTGTGACAATATAATTATACTACAAATATCTACATTTTTTAACAAATTTTTATTTAAAAGCATAAAAAAAGGACCAATTTGGTCCCCTTAGTAAAAATAACTTAACACAATAAAAGATATCATCGGAAAAACTCGTAAAGGATATTCAATCGGAAACTCTTTTTTTTGATTATTTATATCTATTTCAATTTTGTTAACATCATTTTCTATAATACTTATTCTACCGATTTCTTCTTTATGAAAGTATAGACTTCTGTCTTTCTTTGAATCAAGATACTTCATATTTTTTAGTTCCATACCTTTAGGTAAATTCGCATCGATAGTCCTGAATATATTTTCATAATTACCAGCATCAATTCTTTGATCAATACTTTCTAACTTATATATTAGTTTATCAAATTCTATCTCTATATCATTAATCTTACTGTTTTCAAATATATTAACGGCATCATCTATATATTTTCTAGATTTTTTTAATTTACCTATTATAGCATTGTTTTCCAGTTCATTTTTAAATAAAATAAACTTACTTTTAATATCATTAATTAATCCTAAAATAACATCGTATTCACTCATTATCCCACCCCTTAAATGATATTAAACTATGAAAAATTATATGATAAAAATAAGAAAAATCACCTTTAAGCAGGTGATTTTGTTATTTTATCTATTCCACCGTAACACTCTTGGCTAAGTTTCTAGGCTTATCTATATCAAGATTACGGTGTAGGGCTGCATAATAAGCTAATAGCTGAGCGGGAATAATTGTCACAAGAGGTGAAAGTAATGGATGAACATCATCAATTACGATTTGATCTTTATCGGCACTTAATGACTTCAAGGAAATGGTTACCGTATTAGCACCTCTGGCTTTTACTTCCTTGATATTTGAACGGGTATTTAGGTTGGTTGCTTCCTGGGAAATAATCGCTATTACCGGTGTGTCCTTTTCAATAAGTGCGATAGTACCGTGTTTTAATTCACCCGATGCAAATCCCTCTGTTTGAATATATGATATTTCCTTTAATTTTAATGCTGCTTCCAAAGCCACATAATAATCTATTGAACGCCCGATATAGAAACAATTGCGTTTTGTAAACAGTTCATAAGCAATTTTTTTATATGTTTCTTTCTTATCACAGAGTGTTTCAATCACATTAGCAACAATGGATAACTCATATTTTAAATCCATGGTTTTTGTTTCTGCCACCAAATAAGCAAGTATCGCTAGTACCGCTACCTGTGCCGAATATGCCTTAGTTGATGCGACCGCTATTTCCGGACCGGCATAGATTAATAATTGATAATCCGTTTCCCGATAAAGTGTCGAACCTTCGATATTAGTAATTGCGATTGTCGGATAACCCATTCCTTTAACTTTAACCAAACAAGCTCTACTGTCAGCTGTTTCACCCGATTGTGAAATAAAGATAAAGAGTGGTTTTTTACTTAATAAAGGCATATTATATACAAATTCACTGGAAATATGAACTTCCACAGGAATTTTCGCCATATTCTCAAATAATTGTTTTCCGATTAATCCGGCATGATAACTTGTACCCGCCGCAATAATATACAATCGGTCGGCACCTCTCACCGCATTTATGATCTTTTCATCAATATGTAACCCGTCGGCATTTTCATATTCATGAATAATGCGTCTAAGCACAAAAGGTTGTTCGTCTATTTCCTTTAACATAAAGTGATGATATGTACCCTTTTGAATATCATTTGGATCTAATTTCGTTTCAAACGGTTTACGCTCTATCATTGCCCCGGTAATTTCATATATCGCAACATTATCTCTTGTGATAACCGCATATTCCATATCATTTAGTTCATAAAAGATATTTGTTTCTTTTATCATGGCCATGACATCACTGCCAACCATATTGAATCCTTCACCCTTACCGATAAGTAATGGTGATTTATTTTTTACCGCATATAAAACATTAGGATTTTCCTTATCCAATATTGCCAAGGCATATGAACCGTGTAATCGCTTCATCAAATGTCTGATTGCCACTTCGACATCACTATATTTTCTAACATAATAGCTTAATAGTTCAACGACAATCTCCGTATCCGTTTCACTTTTAAACGGATGCGTGACAAAGTACTTGTCTTTTAATACTTCATCATTGTCTATTACCCCATTATGTACTAACACAAATCTGCCATCCAAACTTTGATGCGGATGACTGTTGGTCTTATTAGGTACACCATGTGTTGCCCACCTGGTATGACCTATACCCAAATAGCTTTCTTCATTTCCGACAATCTGTCGTAAACGTTCAATTCTACCCTTTTCTTTATATACTAAAATATTATCTTTAGTATATATGGCGATTCCCGCTGAATCATATCCGCGGTATTCCAGTGTTTCTAGGCCGGTAAGTAAGATCTCTTTAACATCCTTATTACCGATATAACCTACAATTCCACACACAAAAAATCTCTCCTTCCAAATTATATAAATTGTGTGTGGCACGCCTCATCTTACTATTATTTTGTCCCATCGGTTACCCGATGGTTTTGTAAATAGCTCTTAGCGCAGATGAGCGCTAGAAGGTATCCGCCGAGTCTTTCGATAAACCTTCCCCTCGTCAACTTAATATTTAAGTCCTGGCGCTTAATCTCTTTTTCAGGTGTGCCATTACCACATGTCTATTTTATTATCGTAAATTTAAACATGTGCTATTTATTATATCATAAAATAAAAAAAACTGTCTATTTTAGACAGTAAATTTTATATTTCCATAAAACAATGTCCCTGATTTATCGACATGCACGGTCCCAAAGGTGTGATGGGTGAACATTTATAATTAAAAAACGGACAGTCCTTAGGTTTTTTCATACCCAATAAGACATCGGTACAGTGACAATTAACATCATCCTTACAATAATTTAATCTTAACCGATATTTTTCAAATGCGTCATATTCCCGATATTCATCCTTTAAATAATATGCTGACTGCTTAATTTTACCGATATTAAAAAAATATGCGTCTTTTAATTCAAAAACCTGACTAATAATTCCCATGGCTTTTTTATTTCCTTTAGGACTTGCCACATTACCGTATAAATTAATAAATTGCGGATTATTTGTGTGTCTTATTAAAAAATAGATACCCGTAAGAATATCTAACGCACTGTAACCACACACCGCGCATGATAATTTATAATAATCCGTCACAAAATTAAAATAATCACTTCCTGTAATGATCGCTATATGTCCAGGAGCGATTATCCCATCAACCGTCTTATTTATATTTAGTAAATAGATTAACAAAGCCTTTATATTTCTTAATGACAGTAAAAAGGAAATATTTTTTAAACCCAACATTTTGATTGACTTGATTGTAGATGCCAAAACAGGTACGATTGTTTCAAACCCGACACCTACAAAAACAATTTCTTCATAAGGGTGATTTTCAATATAGGGAAAAAGATCAAGCGGGGAATTAATCACATAAACCCGATAGCCTTTCTTCTGGTAATCCTTCAATGAATAGTTCCGCCCTTTAATATTTAATATATCATTAAATGTAAATATTGTCTTATTATTTTCCAATAATCCGATCGCCAAATCGATAAACTGCGTATTCATGACACATACGGGACTTAACGGACCCGTCAATAAATTAACGTTTGGCAGTAATAATTTATCGATTCGATGCCTTTTCAGTTCATAATTCTGTATACTTGAGACAATCATTAAATTTAATCTGTCTGTTAATTTATTTTTCATATAATCGATAATCTTTTTTTTATCCATCGGTTATTTCCTTAAAATAATTAAAGGCAATCTGCTGAAAGGCATTATCAATAACCTTTTCCAACACATACCCAGTATATACTATAACTATATCTCCCACGTGTAAATTGTCGATTAATTCCACACTTACCTTCATTAACGTATTATTGATATTCACCCAGGCATAAGATCCTTCCAACTTTTCCACTTTACCCATCATCTGTAATCACGCTCATTTATCTTAATATCAAAATTATTTATCGGTAAATAATTTATTTTAATTTCCGTATTAAAATTAACCAGTTCAGGTATTTCATTAAGCAAATGATTTAACAGCTTTTCTTTATTTAAATTAACATCATTGGTATCTATTTCCAAATATTCTATTTTTCCAATATTATTTTCTCTACAAGTTTCAAATAAATATTCAACGATTTCATCCAGCTTATTAATCCTCATCCTCATTCTCCTCAATAATTTTTTTTATTAAGTGAAACACATCGATGCAAAGATCCAAAAACTGTTTATTTTCAAGATCATCTTCGGCTATTTCCACTAATATCACATAAATATCATATTTTTTATCATCAAAGGCATATAAATCAGAATTTTCGGTGTTTAATTTATACATCGTTACGGTGTTGGGATGATAACCTAAACTAGAACAATCAATGATAATTATTTTATCTTCTTTTTTTATTTCTTCGACCTCACAAATGATTTTTATCTTATCACTTATTTTTTGTATATCATCTTTTATCCTGTCTAAGATTTTTACCGAAATTGCATCACTTGTTCCTAATCCGATTATTTTAAACATAGAAGCATCCCCTTAGTCTACTCATTTATATATACTAAGGAAAGATTTCCTTTATTACAAAATAAAAAAAGAATTTACATTTTTTATGTAAATCCCTTATTCTTAAGCATATTTTTCCATCTTAATACTTCTTAATATCTTTAATGCCTCGTCATATAGGACATAAAGACTAATCACTCCATGATATGAAATTAACGTTGATTTTCTTGACTTTAATATATCCTGCACCTTACTCGGTTGAAGTATATAATTTCTTAAAGACCACCTTAAATTCCTGATATGCTTAATTTTTTTTAACATTATGATTATCAGTATGATAAGCATCGCAAAGATCGCAAGCAAATTCCAGATCTTTGTCGGATTATACCCGTCTAAAGCATAGATAACTATATAAGGCACAAGCAGTAATAGAACACAAGCATAAATAATAAACCCTTTAATTTCATGTTTTAGTATTTCTTTTATTTTAGACTCAAATAACATAAGTAACTCCTGATATTCCTAATTATTCACCAATTATTATAAGTCATTTTCCGCTTTAATTCAATGAATAAAAAAAAAGTTTTCTTAAAGAAAACCTTATTTTAAACCGGACTCTTAATTGTGATGTCACCCCATCTGCCGCACTTATCACCCCATCTGGCGGCCAAATTATCATTTTTATAAATACCCACGACTTCACAGACATTAGGGCAAAAAGAACATTCAAATCCTCTTACCTGGAAATCGACATCGGTAATATCAAAACCAATGAAATTGGTAATTCTTTTCTTAGAGACTTCTTTTTGGGCAAGTAATGCGGCACCGAGTGCCCCCATCACATCATAATGCTTAGGAACATATATTTCAAAGCCCAATGCCTTCTCAAAGGCTTTTTTTATGCCTTTGTTCGCGGCTACTCCGCCCTGAAAAACAACCGGCTGCAGTATTTCCTTTCCCTTACCCACATTATTCAGGTAATTGCGCACCAAAGCTTCGCATAAACCGTTAATTATATCCTCCTGACTATAGCCCAACTGTTGCTTATGAATCATGTCCGATTCGGCAAAAACCGCACATCTTCCGGCAATTCGGACCGGTACCGTGGATCTTAAGGCATAATCACCGAATAATTCAATCGGGATACCAAGTCTTGCTGCCTGCCGATCAAGAAATGATCCCGTTCCCGCGGCACAAACAGTGTTCATCGCAAAATCACATACGACATGATTGCGCAGAATGATGATTTTTGAATCCTGTCCGCCTATTTCTAGGATCGTTTTTACATCGGGAACATATGTGGAGCTGGCAACCGCATGCGCCGTAATCTCATTTTTGACGATATCGGCTCCGACCATGAAACTAGCCAACTGTCGCCCGCTTCCGGTGGTACCGACGCCGATAATCTCAATATCATCATAATATTTATTCCGTAATTCAATTAATCCTTCTTTAAGTATCTTTATGGGATTCCCCATCGTTCTTAAATACATACTGTCGATGATTTCCTTATTTTCATTGACCAGTACCAGATTAGTACTAACGGAACCCACATCAATACCAAGAAAAACTTTTTCCTTCATTTTTCATTTCTCTCCTTTTTTGAACCAAATCGATAAAGGCTTCTAATCGGGTTATTAGTCCCGCTTCTCCCGTCATTTCATCCAAAACCAGACTGATAATCGGAATATTCTGTTCCTTTACAATGGTTGGCAATATACTTTCCGCCACGATTTCCGGCATGCAGGTAAACGGTAAAAGATGAATAAACCCGTCAAAATCATTTTTGATACCGAGCATGATGTTGCCGATTGTATTAATCGCATGTCCGCCAATCGGTATCTCCAAATATCTTGAAGCCGCTTTATAGATTTTTTTCTTATTTGAGCGTAAGAAAGGCAAAAAATCAAGCTGTTCTCTGACAAATTCCGTCGTTGAGGTTGTTCTGAAAACCTCTATTCCCATATTTCCTAGTTTTTTTTCAATGTTTAAATTGATAAAGTTTTCGATTATTGTATAAATCTCACCGATCAGACCGATTTTCAAACATTGTTTTTTATGATCTATTTTCACCTCTTCCAACTTTTTTTGATATTTTTTAATTACCTTCATCATATCTTTATAGCCGAAAGTTGTTCTAATTTCCTTTTCAAATTGATTTAACAGAAAATCAACTTCCCCCTTATTTATTTCTCTTGGTCTGATTTTATTACCTAAATCATGAAGATAATCCACTTCGACCAACATCTTGTACCCTTTTCGTATTGTCCGGATTATTGTAAAATAATTATTGTTTTTGGCGGTTTCCCCCAACCTGTCGATAAACTCTTTTAATCCTTCGTAATTACTGAAACGGTCGGCCGTTATAAACTCCACGTCATGTCCCATATCGGTTATTATTTCTTTTTGGAGAGCATGAAAAATCCCGAACCGGCAAGGACCGCAGCCTGTCAACATAAACACGGTATCGGCTCCCTGTTCTATACCTTCGAGAATATTACCGGTAATGATTTTAAATGGGACACAGATTGCTTCGGGTGAACATTTTGTTCCGATTTCCATCGTTCTTTTATTGCTAACAGGCGGTAATACCACCTCAACATTTAATTCATCCAAGATCATTTTAACGGGAATATACGTAATCCCCATATGCGGAAATGTGACTTTCATCGTTCTTCCTCCATTTTAACATATCCATAAAAGCTTCTAGTCGGGTATTAAATCCGCCTTCTCCGCTGTGTTCGTCAATCGTTATCAGCATAAAGGGAATATCACCCGCTCTTCTGATATTTCGTTCAACTGTCTCACAGACAACGGAATCAATTCCGCACCCAAAGGATGACAGATATATTATGCCGTCAACTAACCTGTTTTCTAATAAATATAGACAGGCCCCGATCATATGCCGAAAAAACAGCCAGAAGATCTTTCCGTGATAGCGCGATGCATATTCATTGATTAATTCTTCATCCAACATATCCGGAACAAGACAGTTATATCCCTCACTATTTAATTTCTTTTTAATGTTCATATTTATATATTCATCCTCAAGAATATAAGGATGACCCATTAGCATGATATTATTTTCTTTAATCACGAAGTCTTTTTTTTGTTTTTCCTTATATTCATCATATTTGCTTAAAGCCAGTTCATAGGCTCTGTTTATTTTCTTTTTCTCATCCGTGACATAAGAACCGATTTCAAACATTGCGTTAAAAAGATTATCTTTTTTACGCAGGTCGATCTTTGTGTTGATTACCTTTGGCATGTCTGTAACCGAATATTTAATCATTTCCGGCAATCCACAAAATTTCGGACAAACATATTCATTCTGATACACACTCATAATCCTTGGTATGAACAAGTAATCAACTTTATTTTTCAGATTAATCACATGACCGTGATAAAGCTTGACAGGTATGCAGGCATCATCAACGGCTGCAGATGTACCCTTATTTAAAATATCTTTGTTCGTCTTCGGAGATATTATAACCTCCGCGCCTAATTCATTAAAAAATGTAATCCACATCGGTCCGTATTCATAAAACAATAGTGCTCTGGGAATACCAATTTTAATTTTCATATAAATCCTCCAAATCAATATCAGATTTATGATATGTAATTTTATTTGCTTTATACAATTATTACCAAAAATCTGTCAGCCAAGGCTGACAGATTGGGTCATCAATATGAAGTATTTAACCTATTTATTGTCCATGTTTGTTAGTTAGGTTACTTTTCTTTAATTGTTTAGCTGTTTCCTGAGAGTTAAGCTTAGCTTCCTGACTCATCGCATTTTTCCCCATCGCACCCGTTCCGGTACCAAACTCAGTTTGGTTCTTAGCGTTTAAAGTAGATGCGTTTTTATATTGTTGTTTAGCCGCATCTGTACGTGCTTTTGCATCTTCAGAGTAAGCATTATATCCTTGCTTAGCAAATGAACCCGTACCTTGGGCAAACTCCTGAGTAAACTGTTGAGTACTTCCCAGATTTTGAGTACTCACGTTACTATTACTTTGAGTAGTTGACTGACCGGAAGCATTAGCCTGTTGAGATACGCCTGAACTTACTGTAGCTCCAACATTTGCCGTACGACTATTGTCGTTTCTATTTTTTATGTTGTTTTGACTACGATTGTTATTGTTCATTATAATCCTCCTATTTGATAGTATTGATGACATTAATATTTTTATCTTTTTTGCTAAATCTATAAATGAAATTAACTACTTTTTTTTGTCAATGAAAAAATAATTTTATTAATTATAAAATGAAGTTTACTTTTTTTGTTGTTTTTCCATGAGAGCTTTTTCACCTTGGGCAATTAAATTTTTCACTATCACTCCGCCGACGGGACCGGCATAAGCACCGATCTCACCGCTCGTCATATCATTGCCACGCATCGGAAATTGCGCTCCCATTTCACTTGCGGCTTCTTCCTTTAATTTATTCATCGCTTTTTTCAGCCTGACCTTTTTATCCAATATTTCTTTATAGTTCTCCAAAAATATCACTCCTTTCATTTTATTATTCCCTTGTACATTATAATTTAATAATATGGAAGAAATTATCAAAAAAAAGCGAAAATTAAAAAAAATAAAAAAAAGACGCACAATCCGTGCGTCAACTAAAGAAGGTTTCTGAACTAATCTCACCTTTGGCTTTTTTAAATAAAGTCAGTAAATCATCCTGTGTCAAATTCATTTTGTCAGTACCGCTGATATCGAGTAAGATATTGCCTTTATCAAGCATAATCAGACGATTGCCATATTTTATCGCATCGCTTAGATTATGTGTGACCATAAGTGTCGGTATCGCCGTTTCTTTAACCAATTTTTCGGTTAAGTGCAGGATAACCTGAGATGTCTCCGGATCTAGTGCGGCGGTATGCTCATCAAGCAGTAATACTTCGGGTTTTGCCAGTGTTGCCATCAGAAGTGACAACGCCTGTTTTTGTCCGCCGGATAATAAGCCGACCTTGGTGTTTAATTGTTCTTCAAGTCCGAGGTTTACTTCCTTGAGTAAAGCTATATAATAATCAACCATTTTCCGGTTTACGGTAAACTTTAAACCAAAACCATGATTTTTTGCGGATACGATTGCCAGATTTTCGATAATGGAAAGACTCGGTGATGTTCCCGATAAAGGATCCTGATAGACACGATGCATTTTTTTTGCCCTTATATGCGGTTTTAAACAGGTAATATCTTCATCACCCAAGATTATTCTGCCGTTATCGGCTCTTACTTTACCCGATATGATATTAAGCAGGGTTGATTTTCCCGCACCGTTACTGCCGATAATCGTGATAAAATCGTTTGCTGATATTTTTAAATTTAAATTTTCAAATACTTTTTTATCCGCAAATTTCTTACTCACATTTATCAATTCTAACACTGTGCATCACTCCTTTTGATCTTCAAATGATGTATTCCCAAAATGATGATCAGGATGACTGCCGTGATTAGTTTAAAATCATTTGCGAGTAAGCCCAATTTAAGAGTATAGGCCTGAATGAATTTATAAACTATTGCCCCCAATATTACAGTGGCGGTAGCGTTTAAGAATTTCATTTTAAACAGTGAGCCGCCGATGATTACCGAGGCCAGACCGATAACGATTGTACCCGTTCCTGAATTAATATCGGCAAACCTTTGATATTGCGCTAAGAGTGCGCCAGCCAAAGCCACCAGACTATTGGCAATCATTAAGCCCAAAATTTTCATTTTCCCCAAATCCACACCTAAGGAAACGACCAGTTCCGGATTATCACCGGTTATTTTTAATAAAGTCCCACATCTTGTTTTTAGGAATAAATCCAAAAGAACTTTTATGATAACGGCGATTATTCCCAGGATAATCAGTTTGTTTTCATAAAAAGAGTCGTTAAAGATCGTATCAAACTGGAAGAACTGAATATTGGGACTGTTCATAATCCGCAGATTAATCGAGTATAAACCGATTCCGACAAGAATTCCCGATAATAAATTACTGATTCTTAAATATACATGAACTACACCCGTACATAAACCGGCAATTGCCCCGCCCAATACAGCCAAAGCGGTGGCAAGAACCGGATTATATTCTTTGGTGATTAATATTGCGGTAATACTTGCACCCAAGACAATTGACCCATCTACCGTAAGGTCGGGGAAATCAAGGATTTTATAGGTTATGAAAACTCCTAGGGCAAGTATTCCGAATATTATTCCCTGTTCTAAAACAGAAGTGATCATTCTTCAATCAGTACGGCTCGGTCCAATAACTCCTGAGGTAGAGTAAGACCAAGTGATTCGGCTGTATTTATATTTATTACCAGTTCAGTTTCATTTAACATTTCCACAGGAATGTCATTCGGTTTTTCTCCTTTTAAAATCCGGGCTGCCATTAGTCCCGTCTGAAAACCTAATTCATAGTAACTTATACCTTCCGTTATCAAAGCGCCGTTTTCAACCTGAGCTCTTTCACTTCCGATTACGGGTATCTTTTTTGTCAGTGCTTTGGTATTTACAATCGTCATTGAAGATGCCACCAAATTATCAGTCGGGATGTATAACACATCTATTTCCTCAAGCAATATATCGAGTGCGTCGGCTAATTCGCTTGATGTGGTCACACCCTTTTCGGAAATGGTAAAGCCGTGCTTTTCCGCTTCTTTTTTGGCATCATCAAGTTGAATTACAGAATTTGGTTCACCCAAACTGTAAACAAAACCGATTTTTTTGGCATCGGCAAACAATTCCTTAATCAACAAAAATTGTTTATCGATAGGTGTTTTATCACTAGTACCGGTTACATTACCTCCGGGATTTTCAAGTGAGGTAACCAAACCCGATTTGACCGGATCGGTAACGGCGGAGAACAATACCGGAATATCGGTATCCTCGGTGACATTTTTCACCGCCTGCGCCGATGGTGTTGCGATAGCCATGATTAAATCCACCTTGCGATCGACCAAATCACTTGCGATTAAATTAGTTGTCGGTACGTCACCCTGGGCATTTGATAGAATGAATTTTACCTTATCATTATCAAAACCCTCCGATTTTAAACCGGCAATAAAACCTTCGCGACAACTGTCCAAGGCTTCGTGTGAAACAAATTGGGTAAGACCGATCTTTATCCTTTCCTCCTTTTCACATCCAACCATAAAACTAAAAATTAACATACAAACTATTGACATGAGTATTTTTTTACCTACCATGCTTCCATCCTCCTAATATTATATATATTTTGTAAAATAAAAAACTCCTAATAGCTAGGAGTATCTTGTATGCTAAAAAACAAGGAAATCAGCTACCATTCTACCATTCTACTATTTATTTACTCAGGTATTGAGCGATGTGCCAAACCAATCGCCACTTCATTTAAATGAAGTAAACCAATACTGATAAAGATACAAACACTTAAATGCTCACCCATGCGGGCAATGCCAATCTTACCGCCGACATTTAACCCAATGGCCTTACTGGCTACCTGCATAATTGCTTCCCGGCTTGCACCGGCAACAGCTCCGTCACTTAAGTGACATTCCTTAATCACATTTGTTCTTCGAGATGCCACAATTGCCCGTTCGATAATCTTAGGGATTGAATCTAATAAATCACCGCCGATATCTACGGCAACCGCTCTTATTCCTTCCTGCTTTAACTGCTCAATTTTTTGATGTTCCTCATCGCGAGAACTTGTCATTGCCATGGAAATGGCAGCTTTTGATATCTCGACACTGTTTGATATCATCAAAATCACCATGCTTCTAAGCTACAATTTATTATATGATACCATATTATTTTTTTGTGTCAATAATTATAACGAATATTTCAAATAATTTTATTAAATACTAAATTGTGGTAATAATAATACCAAGGTGATTTAGTATGAAACTATGTCTTACATTAATATGTTTATATTTATTTTTGGAAATTACTGATGTGGAAAAATTCTTTAAATATAATGGTAAATCATTATATGACCATATTCTCTCATTAGAAGAAGCATATGACAACAAACTGTTAACGGCTCACGGGATAAACTCCAAAGAGTTAAATAGTCAGTGCGATAATGAAAAATGCCGAAAAGAATATATTATAAATAAAGCAAAGATCACGGAAAAGGAATATCAGGACATATTCAACCACCCGGTTGCTATGCTTAGAAACAGTAAAGAAAAAACGGAAAAAAGCATCAAAAATACTTATGACGAATTTAAAGAAAAAATAAAAACAATTTATGAAATAATCGAAATCTTAAGTCCGGATTAAAAAAAGTATGAAATATCATACTTTTTATTATTTTATTTATAAAGTGACAATATCAACGCCCCGATAATAATGATGTATAATCTGATCATAGGTGTAACCCTCTTCACCCATAAAAAAGGCCCCGTATTGACTTAATCCGACCGAATGTCCCCAGCCTCGCTGTTCAATGGTTACCTTTCCACCGGCAAATTTAATATCAAAATCGGTTGAGCGTAAACCCAAACGGCTTTTGACATAATTTCCCGTAAATGTTCTTCCGGAAATATTTATTGTATTAACACTGCCGTTAGCCGTACGGGTCAATACATTAGCATATAGATTAGCACTGGAAATACCGAGTCTGGCCGCAAACTCACTGTAGGTAAATGTACTAACACGATAAAAATAAGGTGATCTGGTATCCCAATGACTATCCACGGATTTTAAATAATCCAGTTTGCCGCCCCAGACAAATTCGGGCTGTTCCGTTTTACCGTTACTGGTGGAAAAGAATAAGGCTTCAATATATTCTCCGTCATACATAATAACTTCGCCCCTGGTCTCATTTACCGCCTTTTCCACCATCGGATAATAAATGTTAAAATCATGTTCTCCCCACGACTGTCTGATTTGGTTACGGTCCAAGTAAACCTGATGGCTATCGGTATCGGTTATCGTTTTTCCCTCATTAATTCTTCTCACCGCATAGGTTCTCGCCGCCAGTGCCTGAGCCTTATAAGATGCCTCATTAAAACCTGCTCCTAATTCAGCAGCAACGACACCGGTGACATATTCCTCCAAAGAAATATTCTGAACGACACCGGATGAGCGGCGGATATTAATACTCATGCTGGTTTTAACAGGTGTTGTAGGACGTGTGGTGGCGGAAGGTATCACCAAGGTCTGTCCCGGTCTTATGGTATCCGTCGTCAAATTGTTTGCGGACTTTAATCCGGCTACGGTGGTTCCGTACATTCTAGCAATATCCCATAAGGAATCTCCCGCTTTTACCGTATATGTTTTTCTTACTTCCGTCTCCGCGGTGGCGCCCCTTGTTATCCTTAAAGTATCACCGGGATGAATAAGATCGGATGTTAAATTATTTTCGCTTTTTATCCTTTCAACCGTCGTGTCAAACGCTCTGGCCAGATTCCATAAATTATCGCCGGCTTTTACCGTATATGTGGTTCCTGTAGGTGTCGCAGCATCCGTAGGTATTCTTAAAGTATCGCCGGGACGAATAAGATCGGATGTTAAATTATTTGCTTTTTTAATATTTTCAACTGTCGTATTATAAGCTCTTGCCAAATCCCATAAGGAATCTCCGGCTTTTACCGTATGAGTCTTCGGAGACTCTGCTTGAATTACTTTTAACTTTTGACCAGGATAGATCGTATCACCGGTTTTATTTAACTCCTTTAGTTCTTCCACGGTCATTTTATATTTATTCGCTATTGTCCATAAAGAATCACCCGGTTGAACATTGTAGACTCCTACTTCCGCATTCCTCCTAAGAATGAGCGTCTGTCCGGGGTGAATGATATCCGAGGTTAAGTTGTTCATTTCTTTTAAATCATCTACGGTAATGCCGTAGGTATAAGCAATCGTCGATAAATTATCACCCGGTTCCACAACATAAGATTGTCTTGCCGTATCGGTAGTGGTTGCTGCTTTTGTGGTGATATTTCCGCCGGGTGCCATAGCCAGTGTAGCCACCACTATTGCTCCGACTAAAACCTTTACAATATTACCGCCAAATTTAATGTTTTTGTTTTTAATATAATCACTAATCTGTTCTAATAAATTCTTTTCCCGTACTTCCGCATTATCACCGAGTTCACTCGCAAATTCCTCAATGCTGTTGTCCAAATAAACAACCAATATCTCTTCATTATTTTCAACTATGATCTTATGCCTAATAATCATCGATGTACCTCCTTAACATTTATTATTTACCTTATTTAGGTAATTCATACTCAATAATAAATGTAAGGAAGGCTTAGATTATCTTCTTTTTCTGATTATTTCTTGATAATGATAATAGCTTTTTTTCGGAATTCTTTTTAGCGTCTGATAATCAACATAGACTAATCCGAAGCGTTTGGTATATCCGTGCGCCCATTCGAAATTATCTATTAAAGACCAGGCAAAATACCCCATAATATTCATATTTTCTCTATTAAGGCCATCAATTACTTCCAAATGGGAATCAAGATACTTTATCCTGTCAAGGTCATTTACCTCACCGTTTACTAAACAGTCATCCCATGATGAACCATTCTCGGTAATATAAACCGGAATATCGGTGTAATCATTTCGTAATCTGATGATTAAATCCTTTAAGGCAAACGGTGTGACATCCCATCCCATCGTTGTTTTCTTTAAATCCTTATAATCCGGACGATGATAAAACGGATTATTTTTATCATAACACACATAATCCCAGGTATAATAATTAATCCCTAAAAAATCAATCGGGGTTTTAATAATCTCAAAATCGGCAGGATTAATAAAGCTCCAATCGGTTATATACGGAGCCAATAGATTAATAATATCCATTGGATAACCGCCCTTAAACAATGGTTCATAAAATATTCTGTTACGTAAACCGTCATCATTATTCTTCGCTATTAAATTTTCATAGCTTTCTTTTTCAACATAGGTATGTGTAGTATTTATGGAAATCCCGATAGGTTTTTTTAAATTCATATCGCGGTATAATTGTACCGTTTTACCGTGAGCAAGCATCAAGTGATGATGGACCTTAATATAGTCATTATAATTCTTATGTCCCGGAGCATGTTCTCCATATAAATAACCTAAGGTCGAAGAGCACCACGGTTCGTTTAGGGTAATCCACATGTCGACATATGGATCAAGCTCATTAAACAGCACCTTGGCGTATTCCAAAAAGTAAGACACCGTATCCCGACTGACCCACCCTTTGTTTTCTTCATATATCCAAAGCGGCAAATCCCAGTGATACATCGTAACCGCCGTTTTTATTCCTTCCTCATGGAGTCTTCTTAATAAATGACGATAAAACTCGATCCCTAGTTCATTGATTTTATTCTTATACGGTATTATTCTTGACCAGGAAATCGACAAGCGATAATAATCAACACCCAATTCTTTAATCAGGCGAATATCCTCTTCAAATAAATGGTAATGGTCACAGGCGATTTTACCGTCCGACCCATCGGCAATCCTTTTTTTATCCTCACAAAATGCATCCCAGATCGAAGGTGTCCTACCACCTTTGTCCACACCTCCTTCAATCTGATACGCTGATGTTGCCACACCAAAAATAAATTTATCTTTCATGTCACACCTCTATTAATCTAAAAAATTTACATAATAATAATATCATAAATAGTCAATAAAATCGTATTTTTTAAATGAATAATTGACATATCATGGTAATTAAAATATACTATTACTATGGTTTATTAAGAAGGGAGTGATAGTATGTCGTCGGACTCGTGTGAGCAGTATCTGGAAAAATACTTATATCAAAGACTACCATCCCTTCTTTTTTGTGTTGTTTAAACTAGTTTAATTTTACTTCTTTACACAAACTAATAAAAGTTAAGGGATGGTAAAAGTAAAGGAGTGAAAAAATGATAACAATCTACAAAACTAATGAAAAAAATGAGTTACAGACACTTACGGAAGTTCAAGAAGGGGCTTGGGTTAATATTGTTAGCCCAACTGAATTCGAAATTAACTATCTTGTGAAAAACCTGAACATTGATGAAAATGATATCCGCAGTGTACTAGACGCTGAAGAAACCGCGAGAATTCAAACAGAAGATAATTATACCTTAATCATTGTTGACGTACCGACAATTGAAAAGGAAGAAAATTCCGAATTCTTTACCACCATCCCTTTAGCGATAATTGTCACGACATCAAATCATATCATTACCATTTGTCTGAAGGAATTAAGGATTCTTAACTATTTCATCGATAACAAGGTCAAGGAGTTCTATACCTATAAAAGAACCCGATTTATCTATCAGATATTATTTAAAAACGCGACGCTGTTCTTACAATATCTTCGTATGATTGACAGACAATCCGGCAGAATCGAAAAAGAACTGCATAAATCATTAAAAAACAAGGAATTAATCCAACTGTTGGATTTGGAAAAATCCCTGGTCTTCTTTACCACATCATTACGCTCTAACGAAGTTGTTTTAGAAAAACTGCATCGGATTGAACATATTAAGCATTATCCCGAAGACGAGGAATTACTTGAGGATGTAATAATTGAGAATAAACAGGCTATCGAAATGGCTAATATCTATAGCGGTATCTTAAGCGGAATGATGGATGCTTTTGCATCGGTCATCTCCAATAATCTGAATATTGTGATGAAGACCCTTACCTCAATCACAATCGTATTATCAATACCGACGTTAATAGCCAGTCTCTTCGGTATGAATGTACCTCTGCCTTTTCAGAACAGTTCGGCAGGTCTGTTAATAATCGTCATTCTGTCATTTACGATATCGCTTATAGCGGTTATTATTATGAGGAGAAAGGATCTATTCTAAGGGAATATTTATGAAATTTAAAATTTTACACACTAACGATGTCCATAGTAATTATGAAAACTTTGCGAAAATCAAAACCTTAATTGATATGGAGAAAGATGAAAATACAATTATCCTTGATGCCGGTGACTTTGGTGATTTTAAAAGAATCGAACTCTTGGGCACTAAGGGAAAACTGGCCGGAAATCTTTTAAAATATGCCGGTTACGATGCGATAACGGTGGGCAACAACGAAACCTTTCAGGGAGTGGAAATGTTGGAAACTATGGCACATTTCTCCCCTGTTCCTTTTTTAAGCTGCAATCTATTAAAGGATGGTAAAGCGATAAAGGGTGTCAAACCGTTTATAATCCGCAGGATTAAAGATGTCCGCTTCTTAGTTATCGGCACTAGTCCGATTTTACCAATCTTTAATGAACTTTTGGGCTTTTCTGATATAGACTATAATGAAGAGATTAAAAAAATAATCAAAGAAAATGATCATGATGTCTGCATTTTGCTTAATCATATCAGTACTATAAAAGATGAAATAATCGCAAATGCAATACCGGGAATCGATATCATCATCTCCGGTCATGACCATCAGTTATTTAACGAGGCAAGGTTAATAAGTAATGTGATTAATCACAGTGCCGGGTCTTACGGTGAATATCTGGGCGTAATCGAATTTTCTTATGAAAATAAGCAGGTTACCTTAACAAATTCCTATGTGCGATCCACTAAAGACATATCACCCGATCATGGCATATTAGAGATCATTAATGAACATCGAATTGAAGCCATAGACAATTTAAGCAAACCGTTATTTTTTATTAATAAAACCCTGTATCATGATTTAATCGAGGAATGTCCGATTGCAAATCTCATAGCTGACGGTTTAAAAGACTTTCTGAATTGTGATATCGGTTTAATCAACAGCGGAATTCTAAACGGAGGGATTCCGGAAGGCGAGGTTACCGAGTTAAAACTAATCGAAATCGCCCCGTCCCCACTTAACGCCACATCCTTCGAAATCAAAGGTAGGGATTTAAAGGAAGCGTTAAATTTATCACTTAATTCCGCAATTTGTCTCCTAGATGGCAAAGGACCGGGTTTCAGAGGTATTGCCCTTGGAAGACTCCATGTGTCAGGTATGGAAATCCATTATCACCATAACACCATCACAAAAATATTAATTGACAATAAACCTTTTGATGAAGATAAGTATTATAAAGTAGCCAGCAGTGATTACTTACAGCGTAACAATATTTACGCGACTCTAGCCAATAATAAAAATCCGATATATAAAGTTGAATATATCAGAGACATTCTAAGAATCTACCTGAATAAAAAAGGATTCGTTGAAGAATCCTTTAAGAAGCGCTGGATAAAAGAAAGGAGTAACTAAGTTTCTCTTTTCTTTTTTTAATCTTTCTCCTCAAATATGATATTAACAATACCGCACGATATACCGCCAACCACAAATACGAGCCAGCCAGGATGCCATAAATTCCAGATGAAACCAAGCAGTATATAGATAATGGTGGCCACCAGCATGATAATACTGCTGATTTTACTTGTCAAGGCATTATTTTTCTTATCCGTTTTAATCTTCATTTCAAATTTCTCCTCCTCTATTCCATGATAGATTAAAATGAAGACACCGATACTGATTAAATTAAACATCAATCCTATCGGCCATTGAGCATCGATATCATAAACACCGTAAAGGATAATAATCATAATGACGGAAAGAATAATGATGCTGATTGCAAGAATGATAAAAAGGGAGAATCTCCTAATAAACGCCTTGCGCTCTTCGCTTGAATAAAATTCAGAGCTACCGATTTTTTTATATTCCTTTTCAAATTCATCAAAGCGCATTCCGTGATATATAAACAGTGATACGGAAATTATCGCAAAGATAAAAAAGACGACAATTCCAATACCCCAATCGGAAATAATATCCGATAAGTATAATAAAATGGATAGACCGGTTATCGCGGTAAAAACACCTCCGCCGATACCCAAACCAAATACTTTATATTCTTTGTCAACAGTTGCCCTATCTAAACTTAGATCTTTTTTTGTAACTGTTCCATTTACCAATTCATCAATCGTGCAATTAAACAGCTGACTCATTTGCTGGAGTTTCTCTAGTTCCGGATATGATTGTCCCGATTCCCATTTATATACGCTTTGTCTGGAAACATCCAATTTTTCCGCTAATTGTTCCTGTGATAATCCTTTTTCTTTTCTTAATCTTAATAAATTTTCCGTAAAATTCATTTTAATCACCTCAATACTATCTTACGAAATACAAAAAAGAAATTCGACCAAGTTAACTTTGAAGTTGATCTTTTTTATGTAAACTTTTGTTTACATTCAGTGTATTCATCATAATAATAACATAAAGACACACTTTAAAATAGAATTTGTTTCCTTCATAGACAAAATATCCTGTATTTGACAGTTGAAACACATAAAAAGCTTGAAACCCCTTATGAATTGGGACTTTCAAGCTTTTTTATTTATTATATTAGTGAGTAATAT
>JAWLBU010000034.1:0-27772 GCA_041687555.1 Haloplasmataceae bacterium
ACATACTGTAATATAAAATGAACCGCCGTATACGAGAACCGTACGTACGGTGGTGTGAGAGGGGAGAAAATTATTAAAATTTATCCCCTACTCGATTTTATTAAATTATTTGCCGGAGTCTGTTATAATGTATTATATAATTAAAAAATAGGTGATTTTATATGGATAGAGTTCTAAACAGCTTGGAGATGAAAATGAGTGATGAGTACACCTGTAAAAAGAAAGGCATTACGCCGTTAGCACTCATTGAAAAAGCGGGCAATGCTCTTTATGAATGTCTTAAGGAAGCTTATAGATTGGATGTAGATAAGGAGCGGATATTAGTTGTGGCCGGCTATGGAAACAACGGCGGGGACGCTTTATGTCTGGGTACTCATTTACTCGAGGACGGATTTCATGTGTCATTTGTTTTGGTCGGTAAGGAAAATAAGCTATCATCTGAATTAAATCATCTCATTGATAGACTAAATGAATTAAGAGCTGATATTATTTATCTTCAGGATGAGACAAATATCCGGGAATATGTTGATTACATCAAAGATTCGACTCTGATTATCGACGGTCTTTTTGGAACCGGACTTAATAGGAATATTGAAGGTATTTTCTATAAAGCCATAGAAAGAATTAACCAAAGCTCATCTTTTGTTTTTAGTATTGATATACCATCGGGAATAAATGGCAATAATGGTCAAGTGGCAAAAATAGCGGTTAAGGCTGACTTTACCGGAATTATCCAGAATTATAAAATTGGCAACCTGTTAAATGATGCCAAGGATTATCACGGTGAGCACAAAATATTGGATATTGATATTCTTACGGATACAATTAAAACGAAAAGATTTTTGGTCACGGAAAATAGCTTTAAGAATATTTTACCTAAACGGAAAAATAATACCTATAAATATCATTATGGTAATATCTTGATAATAGGGGGAAGCAAGGGAATGACCGGTGCTCCGGTAATGAGTGCCTATGCTGCTTTAAGAAGTGGCGCGGGTTTATCGACTGTTGCTGTTTTTACCGAGTACTATCCTTTTATGCAAAATCCATATCCGGAAATAATGATAAAATCCTATAAAGATGAATATGAATTAGCGAATATCCTAGATAAAAAAAATGCGGTCGCTTTCGGACCGGGGTTGGGTAGATATGATAAGCTTAATTATAAGATATTAGGTCAGCTTATTGAAATTAATGTTCCGCTTGTAATCGATGCGGACGGATTATTTTATTTAAAGAATTTTTTAGGTGATTTAAACAAGGATAACAAGATCATCATAACTCCGCATATCGGTGAGCTGGCCAGTTTCCTTGATGTAAAATCCAGTGAAATTCTTGATAATCAGGTACAAACCGTAGAATCTTTAACGGAAAAATACGGATTTACGATTGTGTTGAAAGGAACATGCACGATTATCGCAAATAAGGAAGAGATGTATTTCAGTAATTTAGGTAATCCGGGAATGGCCACGGCCGGAAGCGGTGATGTTTTAACCGGAATTATCACCGGACTCATCGGACAGGGAATAGAGCCTTTCACAGCTGCCAAATTAGGAGTTCATCTTCATTCCTGTGCCGGTAACTTAGCCGTTAATGACCTCGGGGAATATTCACTAGTCGCAACGGATATCATTAAATATTTACCGTATGTGATAAAAACGATCGAGGAGAGGTAAAAATAATGGGATATATTATAAGAAAAGCGACCAATGATGACGTTTTAGGCATTGCCTATGTTCATTATCATGCCTGGATAGAAACTTACACGGGACTTGTCAGTCAGGACTTTTTAGATAAATTGAGCGTTGCTAGAAGTGCGGAAAAATTACGTAATATTGACTGTTCCAAATATTTTGTATTGGAAATTGACGGAAAAATTTGCGGATTTATCTGTATCAGTGAATATCGTGGTGATGATTTAGGTGATGAGTATGGGGAAATTCCCGCGATTTATCTTTTGAAAGAATATCATGGACATCATTACGGAACTAAACTGCTCGATAAGGCAATGGAAGAATTGAAAAAATGGGGTTATCGCAAGATTGTTATCCGGACATTGAAAAATAATATTAACGCCATTAAATTCTATGAAAGATCCGGTTTCTTAATTGATGGTGTTGAAAAAGAAATCGATTTAGGTAAACCGGAAACAGTAATCAGATTAATAAAAGATATGTTTTAGTCTTAAATTAGTTGAATAATATATATTAGAGTAATTTTTAATGAAGGAGTACTTATGAAAATACTTAAAGAAATCTATGAAAAAGTTTATGAAAGAAATCAACATGAGCCCGAATTTTTACAAGCTGTGAGTGAGGTGTTTGAATCGCTTGAGATTATCGCGCTTAAGCATCCGGAATATGTAAAAAACGGTATTTTTGAACGGATTGCCGAGCCCGAAAGGCAAATCATCTTTCGCGTTTCCTGGGTGGATGATTTGGGGAATGTGCGGGTTAACAGAGGTTATCGCGTCCAGTTCAATAGCGCATTAGGTCCTTATAAAGGAGGACTTCGCTTTCATCCTTCTGTTAATCTGGGAATAATTAAATTCTTAGGTTTTGAACAGATCTTCAAAAACAGCCTGTCGGGACTTGCGATGGGCGGAGGTAAAGGAGGTAGCGATTTTGATCCAAAGGGTAAAAGTGACGGAGAGATTATGCGCTTTTGCCAATCCTTTATGATCGAGCTATATCGTCATATCGGTGAAAATACCGATGTACCCGCCGGTGACATAGGTGTCGGAGCAAGAGAAATAGGTTATTTATTCGGAATGTACAAAAAAATCCAAAACAATTTTACAGGCGTTCTCACCGGAAAAGGTCTGTCATATGGCGGCAGTCTGGTACGTAAAGAGGCAACGGGATACGGATTGTGTTATTTCATGGACGCTTATTTACGGGATAATAATCTGTCGTTTGACAATAAAAGAGTCATTATTTCCGGTTCCGGAAATGTGGCGATATATGCGGCGGAAAAAGCAATAGCCCTGGGGGCAAAAGTTATCGCCATGAGTGATTCGCAAGGAGTAATTTTTGATACTAACGGTATTGATTTAGCCCTTGTGAAAAAACTGAAGGAAATAGAACGAAAAAGGATTAAAGAATATTTACATTATCATGAAAATGCCCGATTTTTAGACAAACCATCCGATATCTGGACTATTCCTTGTGATATTGCTCTACCTTGCGCTACACAAAATGAAATTGACTTAGAATCTGCAAAACACCTTGTAAATAACGGTTGTATTGCTTTAGGCGAGGGCGCCAATATGCCGACGACACCTGAGGCTATAACATATTTACAAAAAAACAATGTGCTTTTTGCACCGGCTAAAGCGGCTAACGCCGGTGGTGTAGCCACTTCCGGACTTGAAATGGCACAAAACAGCCAACGCCTTAGTTGGAGTTTTGCCGAGGTTGATCAGAAATTAAAGGAAATAATGGTTAATATTTATAAAAATGTTTCAAAAACAGCCGGTGATTATGAGCATCCGGGTAATTTACTGGTTGGAGCCAATATCGCCGGATTCTTAAAAGTTGCCGATGCGATGCAAAGTCAGGGAATAATATAAAACAAAAAAAATCTATTTAATTTGCTTATTAAATAGATTTTTATTTTATGGTGGGACGTAGGGGACTCGAACCCCTAACCTACGGCTTAGGAGGTCGTTGCTCTATCCTTTTGAGCTAACGCCCCGATTAACAAAAATAATTGTACTATATTTTACTTATAAAATCAATTAAGAAGGCAAATAAAAAAATCTATTTAACATTTAAATAGATTTTTCATGGCGGGACGTAGGGGACTCGAACCCTTAACCGACGGCTTAGAAGGCCGTTGCTCTATCCAGTTGAGCTAACGCCCCAATTGACTATGTTATTTTACTATAAATCCGCAAGAAAATCAATATCTTTTTAATATTTTTTTCTTCCTTAACTTTTCTTATACAACTATTTTAAAAAAAGAAAAATATCATTAAATATTTTTTTATATAAAGATAAATGCCAATTTCCGTAAATAAATTCTTTTTTTCACTTTTTTTGTCTAATACCTCATGAAATTCATAAAATTGAATAATAATAAATGGTGGTAAAATCTGTAAATGAGGAGTATTAATTTATGGAAAAATTTATTCTTTTTCCTAAGAATGAATTTAAGCAATTTAATGAAGGGGTAAAATATTTTAATGCTCAAGTTTATGATAAAGCGCTTTATTTTTTTGAAGAGGCGGTAAAAATAAAATATTTTAAAAAAGAGTGCATAAAATACTTAATTGATTGTCATATTGAATTACACCACTTTGATGAGGTATATAGAATGATTGAAAATGAATTTGTCGATAAAAATGTCGACGAGGAGTATTTATTAAAGAAATATTTATACGCAATGATATTGGAAGAACAATATGTTGAAGTCGGCGAATTAATAAATATATACAAATATAGTAAAAATATCACACCGGAGTTAAATAGCTATTTTACGGAACTAGAAAAGATCATTGATAAGTATGAAAAATCAGGTAAAGGAAAGGCTAATATGATGAAATATTTTTTAAGCAATGACTTTGAGGATCATCTTCAAATAATCTTCCATTTAGATCAGCTTGATGTTGATAAATATCAAATTGAAATAAATAATTTTTTAAATAACAGCCAGATTGATGCTTTTATAAAATACAGTTTGTTGAAGTATTTGATGGAAAATAATAAAGTGGATAAGGTAAAATACACAAATTATTTTAATGAACATTTTATTATTGATAATGACGAGTACATTGATCTACTAAGTAATCAGTTATTTTATCAACCTATTGAAAGTGTGCTCGATAATCTAGACAATAAAACAGTCGCAAAGGAATATATTAAAAACATCTGGCTTGACTTTTGTGTGAAATACTATCCCCATTTAATCCATGACATTAAATTAGCCAGCGCGGTGCTCCATGCCCTCATCCTAAGAACGATGAACAGTTCGGTTAATATAAATGATATATGTGCATTATATAATATTGAACCAAACCGATTATTTAATTATTTTAAGATGTAAATATTTTACAAACGGAAGATTTATGTTATAATAATACATTGTATGAATATATAATTGGAGGTTTACATATGACTGTAAAGTTAGAAAAAGTTGAAGAAAATAAAGTGAAGCTTACAGTGACAGTAGAAGCTGAGGAATTTAATAAAGCACTTGACGTGGCATTTAAGAAAGTAGTAAAAGAAATTAATGTCCCAGGTTTTCGCAAAGGAAAAGTACCAAGAAACCTTTTTGAAAAAAAATTCGGTGTTGAATCTTTATATGAAGAAGCAATTAATTATTTAATACCAAAAGTATACCCTGATGCTATAAAAGAAGCAGATATTACGCCGGTAGCTCAACCGGTTATTGATTTTGATGATTTTGCTAATATCGGCAAGGATAAACCGTTTACCTTTTACGCTACGGTAGTTGTCAAACCTGAAGTTAAATTAGGTTTATATAAAGGCATTGAAGTTAAGACACTTTCTACTGATGTGACCGAAGAGGATGTGGATAATGAAATTAAGAGACTGCTCGAACAACATTCGGAATTGGTTATTAAAGAAGAAGGAGCAGAACTGGAAGATACCGTGATTATTGATTATGAAGGTTTTGTGAATGACGTGGCATTTGAAGGCGGCAAAGCTACCAACTATTCGCTTAAATTAGGTTCAAACAGCTTTATTCCGGGTTTTGAGGAACAGTTGGTGGGAATTAAAGCTGGTGAAGAGAGAACAATAAACGTTAAATTCCCGGAAGATTATCATGCTGAGGATTTAAAAGGTAAGGATGCGCAGTTTAAAGTGAAATGCCATGAAGTTAAAACTGTTGAAGTCCCTGCTTTAGATGATGAATTTGTTAAAGAATTAAATCGGGACAATATCAATAATGTTTCTGAATTAAAGGAAGATATAAATAATAAATTAAAAACAAGAAAAGAAACCGCAGCGAAAAATCATATAATTGATACTGTTGTCGACACAGCTGCAACTAATGCTGAAATAAATATACCTGAAGAAATGATCGAAGCTGAAACAGAAGAAATGATTCATAATGCTTCTCATCGTCTTGAACAACAAGGTATTAATTTAGATTTATACTTAAAATACACAGGCGGAACAAAAGAAGGTTTGCATGAACAATTCAAAGGTGACGCGATTAAACAAATACGCTATAATTTAACACTTGAAGCAATCGCTGATGCCGAAAATATTCAAGTAACGGAAGAGGAATTAGAAAAGGAATTTGCCCAAATAGCGGAAGTATATAATATGCCTATAGAGAAGGTAAAAGCTGCATTCTCAAATACTAAGGATATAGAAGCAGACATTAAGAGACGTAAAGCTGTGGACTTTTTGGTAGATAACGCAGTAAGGATTTAGTTGTAAGGTACTTTATGGCAATTTTATTGCCAAAGTACCTTTATTAATCAGAATCACGATGTCTACAAAGAGAGGTGTTATAATGAATAAAATAAATGATGAAATCACATGTTCATTTTGCGGACGTTCAACACATGAAGTCAATCGCATAATATATGGCGATGATGTGTATATATGTGATCAATGCATATATATGTGTGTCGACATGTTAAAAAAGGAAAATATCGATGATTTGTATAATGAAAAAACCAATGTTATCGATAAGGATAAAATACTTAAACCAAAACAGATTTATGAGGTTTTAAATGATTATGTGATAGGCCAAGATAAAGTAAAAAAAATCTTAGCAGTAGCGGTGTATAATCATTATAAAAGATTAATCAATAATACGGAAGATAATGATGTTGAAGTAGAAAAGAGCAACGTTATTCTGATTGGCAAAACAGGTAGCGGTAAGACACTACTGGCACAAACTTTAGCGAAAATATTGGATGTGCCGTTTGCGATAAGCGATGCTACGAGCTTAACGGAAGCCGGTTATGTCGGGGAGGATGTTGAGAATATTCTCTTACGCCTGATACAGGCTGCCGATTATGATATTGATAAAGCCGAAAAGGGAATTATCTTTATCGACGAACTGGATAAAATAGCCCGTAAATCAGAAAATCCGTCTATTACCAGAGATGTGAGCGGTGAGGGTGTCCAACAGGCTTTATTAAAAATATTGGAGGGTACGATTGCCAACGTGCCGCCACAAGGTGGAAGAAAACATCCTAATCAGGAATTCATTCAATTTGACACAAAAAATGTGTTGTTTATCTGTGGCGGAGCTTTTGAAGGTATAGAGGATATTGTTAAAAGGCGGTTGGGCAAAAAGATGATTGGTTTTAATGCCGACGTCTTAAATCATAATGCTGATGAGACGGAAATCTATCAGAAGATTGAACATGAAGATTTACATAAATTTGGCCTGATACCTGAATTAGTAGGTAGACTGCCTGTTTTAGGTGTCTTAAATCCTTTGACGGAAGAGGATTTAGTTCGTATTTTAACGGAACCAAAAAATGCGATTATTAAGCAATATGAAAAATTATTTAAATATGAAAATGTTGAGTTAACATTTGAGGAAGAAGCATTAAAATATATTGCCAAGGAAGCAATTAAGCGGAAAACAGGAGCCCGCGGATTAAGAAGTATTATTGAAAACATTATGAATACGATCATGTTTGAATTACCATCAAAAGAAAATGTTAAATCATGTATTATAACTAAGGAAGTAATCCAAAATAATGAAGAGCCTAAATATATTTTTCATGAAAAAAAAGCTGAAGCTAAGAAAATGAAAAAAACAAGTTAATATGCGTTTTTATTGAAAAATAATGAAAATTAGCGTATATAATAATTAAGACTTTAAAATATTATAATTTATGGAGGGGAATGCGAATGATTAAATTAAATGAAGTTCAAGAATTAAGTCTGCCTGCTCTTGCGATACGCGGAGTTGTCGTATTACCCAATAATGAAATGCGTTTAGATGTTGGCAGAGATTCTAGTATTAGAGCTTTAATTGATTCAGAGCGTTTTGATGGGCACATAGTACTTGTTAATCAGCAGGATCCATTAATTGATAACCCTAAGCCAGATGATTTAATAAAAAACGGTGTAGTTTGTAAGCTGTTAATGAAAATTAAACAGCCTAATGGCAATTATAAGGTAAAAGTTAAGGGACTCATAAGAGCTTCGATTGAAGAATTTATTCAGGAAGATCCTTTCTTTATGATACAAATAAAAACCTTACCTTCAATAACCTCGGATACGGAAAAAGAAATGGCACTAATTAGAATGCTAATTAGCACGGTGGTGGAAAATGCCGATTCTTTATTTACCGTACCAAAGGAAGTTATTGCGAGCATTCAGGGCAATACCACTGCGGACAAAGTTTCCGATATCGTGGCTTTTCATTTGCGAATGACCGAAAACCAGAAATTAAAGTATGTTAGCATGCTTGATATTAACGAACGGTTGGAACAATTATTAATTGACATTGAAAAGACCAGACAAGCTTCACAGATTGAAGAAAAGATTGCCAGTGAAGTAAAAAAGAATATCGAGGAAAATCAACGGGAATATATTCTCCGTGAGAAAATGAAGGTAATACAGGATGAGCTTGGTGAAAAAGCCAGCAGAGAAACAGAAATTACCAAGCTAAAAGAAGCCATCGAAAAAGCCGGTATGCCTGAACAGACAAAAGCTAAGGCCTTGGATGAATTAAGACGTTTTGAAACCATTTCTAATTATTCGAGTGAATCCAATATCATCCGTACTTATATCGAATGGTTAATCGCTTTACCATGGTCAAAATCGAGTGAGGAAAATAATGACATCACACATGCGGAAGAAATATTGGAAGCAGAGCATTACGGACTAGAAAAAGTAAAAGAGCGGATTATCGAATATCTGGCTGTTAAAGTGATGACGGGTAAAACACCGCCTACCATTTTATGTTTAGTGGGTCCTCCGGGAGTAGGTAAGACCTCACTTGCCAAATCGGTTGCTCATGCCTTAAACCGAAAATTTGTCAAGGTATCATTGGGTGGAGTTAAGGATGAGGCGGAAATTCGCGGTCACAGGAGAACCTACATCGGTGCCATGCCTGGTCGAATTATTCAGGAGATGAAGGTAGCCGGTACTAATAATCCGGTATTCCTCTTAGATGAAATCGATAAGCTGTCAAGTGATTATAAAGGTGATCCCGCCAGTGCAATGTTAGAAGTGCTTGACCCGGAACAAAATAAACTGTTTAGTGATCACTTTATCGAGGATCCATTTGATCTATCCCGTGTGTTATTTATAGCCACGGCAAACTATTTGGGCAATATACCAGAACCACTGCGGGACAGAATGGAGATTGTTGAGGTAAGCAGCTATACGGAAATTGAAAAATTTCATATCGCGGTCAATCACTTAATTCCGAAACAATTAAATATGCATGGACTAAATAAGGAGCAATTAGAAATTACCGATGAAGCCTTAATCAAATTGATTCGTTCATATACACGTGAAGCCGGTGTGCGAAATCTTGAAAGAAATATCGGTTCATTATGCCGTAAAGCGACAAAGGAAATATTAACCAAAAAAGTTGAAAAAGTGACCTTTACTCCGGAAAATTTAAAGGAATATTTAGGCAAGGAAATATTCTTCCATAATAAGAGCGAGGAAAAAAATGAGGTTGGTGTCGTTAATGGACTAGCCTATACGCCATATGGCGGGGATACATTACCTGTTGAAGTCACTTACTTTAAAGGAAACGGTAAGCTAATGCTAACCGGTAAATTAGGCGATGTCATGAAAGAATCCGCACAGGCTGCCTTCAGTTATGTCCGAGCCAATTCAGAAAAATATAAGATATCAGATGATATCTTTAAAGACAATGATATCCATATTCATGTCCCCGAAGGAGCTATTCCGAAGGATGGACCTTCTGCCGGTATTACAATGGCTACGGCGATTATGTCGGCTTTAGCTAACAGAAAAGTAGATCATTTGGTAGGAATGACCGGAGAGATAACATTAAGAGGAAGAGTCCTGCCGATTGGCGGACTAAAGGAAAAAGCAATTGCCGCTCATCGATCCGGCTTAAAGACGGTTATTATACCAAAGGATAATGAAAAAGATTTAGAGGATATTCCTTTAATAGTGCGGAATGAGCTTAAATTTATCCCGGTGACGGAAGTAAATGAAGTGTTTGACATAGCACTGTTAAATGAATGATATTGGTGAGGATATGTTAATTACAAAAGCGGAATTAGTCGCTATGGGAACGGATGAAAATCATTTTCCGACGGACGGTTTGAAGGAAGTAATGCTTTTAGGGCGTTCAAATGTCGGGAAATCATCGTTTATTAATTCGATGGTCGAACGTAAAAACTTAGCGTACACATCAAGCAATCCCGGAAAAACACAAACAATGAATTTCTATAAGATCAATGATTCGTTTTATTTTGTCGATGTACCGGGATACGGTTATGCAAAGGTCGGTAAAATCAAGAGAGAAGCTTTTGGGAAAATGATTGAAAAATACATTACCCAGCGAAAGACATTAGTTTTGGCGATATTGCTGATTGATTTTCGTCATGGACCTACCGAAGATGATATACTTATGTATGAATATTTAAAATATTATCATATTAACACACTTATCATTGCGACAAAAGCTGATAAAGTGGGTAAAACACTATATATACGTCATGAAAAAATGATTAAGCAAGCTCTTGATTTTCATAATAAAGATCATTTTCTCCGTTATTCATCTGTTACTAATGAAGGAAGAGTGGATGCTTGGAATGTGATATTAACCTATTTAGGATGACTAAATAGGTTTTTTTTAAGGAGTTGGAAATGGAAAACAATGAAAATGTCTATTCTCATGTGGTAAAGTATGATTCGAAGCTATTTGTTTATTTAAAAGAGGAATTAATATTATCCTATCGACAGACAAACACCTTTTTAGAAAATGGCCAAATTAAACTAAATGGTATGCCAATTAGAAGAAATGGTGATATCAGAAAAAAGGATTTCATTTCTTTACATTTTCTTGATGAAAAAAATGAATATGAGCCTGAATATATACCACTAACAATACTATATGAATCGGATGATTTACTGATAATCCACAAACCACCTTTTATCTTGGTTCATCCAACGGATAATTACTCAGAACATACTATCGCAAATGCCGTTAGCTATTATTTTAACAGTAAAGGATTAAAACGAAAAATCCGTTTTGTCAACCGCTTAGATAGAGATACAAGCGGAATTTTAGTCATCGCTAAAAATCCGTACAGTCATGGATTCCTGGCAAAACAGTTTGAAACAAATACGATAAGTAAAATATATCTGGCAATTGTTAACGGTCATTTGGAGACTAAAAATGGGGTTATAGAGACAAAAATTAAAAAAAGGGATAATGATATCTTGTATGAGGCAAATGATGGCGGACTGCCCGTCAAAACTCTTTATCGGGTCCTTAAGGAATACGACAATTATTCCTTAATTCTCTGTGAATTAAAAAGCGGAAGAACACATCAAATTAGAGTGTCTTTAAAAGAGATTGGCGCTTATATCCTAGGCGACAGTTTATATAATCAGAAATGCGAATTAATCGACAGGCAGGCACTTCATGCATATAAATTATCATTTATCGAACCAAGAACATTTAACAAGAAAGAAATTATTTGTGAATTGCCGGAGGATATGAAAAAACTTTTATAAATTTTGTAAAAATTATGCTATAATATGATTATATGAGGTGGTTTTAATGGATGATAAAAGAAAATTAATTAATGAGTTGTTAGTGGAGCTGTTTAATCATATTTTATTACTTGAGGAACGTAATTTAAAAACGCACGGATTAAAAAACCTGACCATTACCGAGGTCCATATAATCGAGGCAATTAAGAAAGTAGACAATCCTTCGATGGGTGAAGTATCCGCAAGACTGATGGTGACAATCGGCACACTTTCTACCTCGGTAAATAGATTGGTCCAAAAAGGTTATGTAAGAAATGATCGAAGCGAAAAGGACAGAAGAGTCGTCTTACTGTCCTTGACCGAAAAGGGAGAAGAAGCCTTTAAAATCCACGAAACCTTCCACGAGAAAATGGTCAGCAAGGTTTTGGAGAGATCGCATTTAAAGGATGACGAGCTATTGCTGGCTTCCTTACAAAAATTACTGGATTTTTTTAATGAGTTAAAAATATAAAGAGCTTTATAATATAGTGGATAATAATTTACACATATCCTCGCTTACTTTGGTCCAAACTTTTTTGGTTTGTACCTTTTTTATTGTATATTCCGTGCAGTAAACAAGCTGTTTATGAAATGTTTCCTTTAACAGTTGGGCAAAATCCTTATTATTGATAAATACGTTCATTTCCAGACTGTATTTAAAACTGCGGATGTCTAGGTTGACGGTACCGACGGAAGAATAATGGTCGTCACAGATGAAAGTTTTTGAATGCAGGAAGGCTTTTTTATCAAATAAGTATATTTTGATATTTTCTTTAACTAATAATGAGGCATAGGCGATGGTTGCCTGAAAGACAAAAGGGTGATCATTTTTATGCGGTAGCATTATCCTGACATCAACACCCTTATTTGCGGCATATATTAATGCTTTAATAAAACTCTCGTTTAATATTAGGTACGGTGTTTGAAGATAAATGTATTTTTCAGCATGATAAATTAATTCCAACATTTTATTTTCAATTTGGTTTATTTTACTGATATCCACTCCGCTCGAGATAATTTCCACTTGTTTGTTTCCGGTAAATTGATGATTCAGCAAATAGGTGTTAATATCAATTTTTTTATTTGCCGCATACATATAATCGGCCAAGAAACGTTTTTCCAGTGTCTCCGTGGCGCTGCCCGTGATTTTTAAATGACTGTCAACCCACAGTCCTAACTTTTTGTCCCTGCTTAAATACTTGTCGGCGATATTAAAACCGCCTATGTAGGATATTTTATTATCAATTATCATTATTTTACGATGATTTCGATAGTTGATGTTTAATATTCCTTTTTTTACTTTAATAAACGGTATAAGCTCTCCGCCCAGTTTTCTGAAATTTTTAAAGTATTTTTGCTTCATGGTGTATGAACCCAAAGGATCATACAATATTTTGACCTCAACATTTTCTTTTAGTTTTTCTTCCAGTTTACTTATCATCAGTTTACCGAATTTATCGGTGTTAAACGTAAAAAAATCAAGATGAATAAAATGTTCTGCATTTTTAATTTCCGCAAACATATCTTTGAATAGTAAATCGCCATTACAAAAAAGTTCCAAATCATTATGTTGCGAAATCGATTTTGTGTTAAGATTAGGGATATTTGCCTCATCGATTTTTTGTTTTTTTATCAGTTCTTTTCGCACACGCTCATCAAGTGAGATAAAAAGATAGATTAAAGGTGTTAGGAAAGGAAAAATTATCAGTAGGATAAACGTATAATTTAAATTATCCAAGTTTAGCTGACTAGTAAATAAGATTTTAAACGCCAAAAAGATATTTATAAAATAAATAGCGATGATATAATAGATTAAATTATTCATTACATCCACCTCGAATTAAAAAAACCTTAATATAATTCTATATTAAGGTACCTTATTTTTTAAAATATATGTATGGTTTCACGCCTTTTGTAAAATTTTCTTAGCAATTGATAAGTACACTAATCCGTTAGGTTCATCCAAACTGTAGATGGAATGATGTCCGTTTGTCGGCTGGGCTAATTCGAGTTCACCTAAAAGCGGTACTCCCAATTGTTTCGCGACTTCTTTACCTCCACCCTGTCCAAATAAATAAAACTGTTTTTCATTTTCCGGAATCGTAAAATAAGACATGTTTTCAATGACACCGATGATTTTATGATTTAATTGTTTGGCGCCAAATCCTGCTTTAACCGCAATTGAGGAAGCGGTAGGATGCGGAATTGTGACCACAATCATTTCACACTGCGGTATTAATGACTGGATATCCAAAGCAACATCACCCGTTCCCGGAGGTAAATCGATAAAGATGAATTCTATATCATCTCGCCATTTGACATCATAAAAGAAATGCTCAAGCATTTTGTGGAGCATTGGTCCCCGCCACATCAAAGGCTTGTTGTTTTCAATAAAAAAAGCTGTGGATATGACCTGGACATTGAATTTCTCAAAGGGGATGATTTTATCATCATCAGTACCCTGCGGTAATTTTATCTCGATATCCATGACATTTGGAATGGATGGTCCGTAAATATCGGCATCGATTAACCCGACCTTATGTCCTAATTTAGCGAAAGTCACGGCCAAATTAGCAGTGATAGTCGATTTACCAACACCACCTTTTCCTGAAGCCACACCGATATAGCGAACCTTCTTTTCCGCATCAAGGACGGTTCCTTTTTCTTTGGGGTTTAAATCTTCAAGCTCCAGTTTTAAACCGGAGAACCCCAGGTCTAGTTTAATCAGTTTCGTCAGTTGAATTCTAAATTGTTTGGCCTCTTCAGAATCCTTTTTATCTAAAGCAATGACAAGTATTGCTTTGTCTAGTTCATCATCAACACCTACGTAACGAATTCCTCCCGTTTCCTTTAAAGTCTTATTGCATGTGGGATCGATTATCGTTTCCAGTTTTTCTTTCAATAATTCTTTTGAAATCATAGTAACATCCTTTCATAATTCATCATCAATATTTTATCACTAATTATGTCAAAGATAAACTAATATACTAATCTTTATATATGATTGGAATTTTTCTTTCCTTTTTTCCATCTGGCAAATTATATACTTCACTTATTCTTAAATCAAGTGATAAAAGCTGATAGTTATATTTATTTATATTGGTGATTAAAGGTATCTCACAGCCTTGTTTGATGTTTTTCAGATAATACGATTTACTTTCTTTTAAACCTAATATCCGTAAATACTGTGGTCCGTCTTGAATCTTTAAATTGCTTACTTCCTCTTTTGTGACATTATTTAGGATATGTGTTAAAATGCGCCGGATTTTACCTTTTGTATAGCGTTTGGAAACAAGTGATTCTACCAGATTTGTAAAACAATGATATTTCTCGTTATTTTCGATAATCGCGTTTTCAATACCTTCAGATATATCATGAATGGAAGATAAATTAGCCTTATTGGTCATAATTTGATATTTTAAATAAGGATAATAATCATTCCAAAAATGTAATTTATTTTTTTCCATAACCTCTAGAGTAAAGTCCGGCACGGTATTTTTGATGGCTTTCTTATTTTTCAAGGCTTCTCTGATGCTTGTTGCACTGGCAATATGCTGATGTTTGATTATCGTATCATTATAATTAGTATGGATTCTTTTGATTGTCTTAAAAGCTATTCCTTGATTAATCTTCATAATATATCTGATATATTGAATACCTAACAAATCATTTGAAAGTAGGTCAAAATCTTTGCCGGTTAATTTCTTTAAGGTCAAATTACATGCTTCGGGATAGCTAATACCGGTTTTTAGCAAATTGTGCAACTCTTCATTAAACCGATTGTCATCAATCATTTTTGCCATATTTGTCAGGAGGTTAATGTCATTCGTTTCGCTGCCGAAGATAATCTCATCCACCCCGCACTGATTTAGTAAGGAAACAGCGCCAAAGCTGAATAAATCGGCATGCCCCACGGCATAGACGTAGGGAAGCTCGACGACGATATCGATTCCCGCTTCAAGAGCTAGTGCTGTTCGTAAATGCTTATTTATAATGCTAGGCTCCCCTCTTTGGGTAAAATTACCGCTCATTACCGCAATCAGGATATCACACTTACTTAATTTTTTTACCTGCTCGATATGATAGATGTGACCGTTATGTAATGGGTTATATTCGACGATTATTCCGCAAACTTTCATTATCTCACCGTTTATATATAATATATCTAAATAATACCATGTTAAATAGAATTAGTCTAATATTATTGATTATAAAATTTAGGTGTCGTGAAATAATAATATAGTATAAATTTCCTTGAACAGTTTAAAAAAAGTTGACAATTTGCTTGAAAAAATATATAATTTTACTGTTGCATAGAGGTGATAATGATGAAGTATTTTATTAGTGAATTAGTTAAACGGGGTAACACACCGTTTGAAATTAATGAAATAATTGACTTTTCTTCCGTTAGTGCATCACATCATGAAATTAGAAGGATATCACCCGTTACAATAACCGGTACAGGACAATTATCAGGTGAGGATGTAGTATTTAATTTAAATATTACCTGTGATCTGGTATTACCTTGTGCTCTCACACTAGATGATGTTAATTATCATATGGATATTAACACGATAGAATATTTTACCTTTAAAGAACATGCAAGAGAAGAAGACTACGACTATGATATAAATGTCGTGAAGGGTCAGTTTATTGAATTAGCTCCGGTAATTTGGCAGAACATCATTGTCAATATTCCTCTTCGTGTCGTAAGTGAAAATGCTTATGAACGTATGAACGCAAAAGGAGAAAATTATTCCGTAATTGATGAATCAGAAGATAAGATCGACCCACGATTTTCCGTATTAAAGGATCTAATAAAAAAATAAAGAGGAGGTGCTTAGTATGGCTGTACCTTTTAGACGTACATCAAAAACAGCAAAACGCAAAAGAAGAAGTCATTTCAAATTAGATATTCCCGGAATGGTAAAATGTCCTAATTGTGGTGAATATGTAAAACCTCATCATGTATGTGCAGAATGTGGATACTATAATGGAAAAGAAGTAATATCTGTTGAGGCTTCTAAATAAGTAAGCGCGCTAAAGTATAGCGCCTTTTTTATTAGCTATTTGTAGCTTTTTGTTTTTATTTGTCGAAACTTTTCTTGGGTAAAAATTGGTTATTTTGTTGAAATATGTTGTTAAAATATTATATAATTTTAATATATTAAAACCATTTAGGAGTGGAATTATGTCGTTTGACGTAAATTTGATATCATTTATCTCACAAATTTTTGTGTTTATTATTTTAACTTTAATCGTCAGTTTTTTATGTCGTGACAAACGAGTTGATGAAATTCACAAAAAACCAATGAATGTATGGATACCTGTCAGTGCTTTTATCTTTTTGAACAACTTTATCAGTCCGCTTAATATTTTATCATTTTATCTTTTCATAATTACTTTATGTGTTTTGCTTATCGGACTTAATTCATTAATTATTCTCTTTTTTTTATTAATCGGTAATATTGTTTATCATTTTGATTATCGCTTATGTATTCTTTATTTTGTCATGATCTTATTCACCCATATTAGTATTTATAAAATTAAGAAATTTAGAATCAAGCTCTTAATAACATATTTATATTCCTTTGTCTTTTTAAATTTAGAATTATACATTATGAAGCAAAGTGCTGATACTTTCCTCATTTATAATCATTCGGCTTTAATAATTTGGAGTATATATACTTATATAGTATATTATATATACAATAAAAATTTAAAGATTTTTCATTTTCAACAAAACCTGTTTATCGACTATAAAACAAATGTTAATAATTATTACAGCTTACTGCATCATTCGTATGAATTACTTAAAAATAATCAGGCGTATATATCGCTGATATTAATTAATATCGACCGGCTTAAAGATATTAATAAATTATACGGTGTGTCATATGGTGATTATGTCCTAAAAATAATTGCGGATAATATTAAGGAGAACATCAAAGGATACGGCGATGTTTATCGTTTAGATGGTGATACTTTTTGCGTCATCGCCTTAAATGAGAAATTTAACATGATGCAGACAATTACGGAAAAAATCAGACTCGATATCGAAATAAAAAAAATCATTATTGATAATAATAAGATTAACCTGTCGGTTTCCATCGGCGGATATTATGGTAAGGTTAACAGTCAGAAAATAGATGATTATATTGAAATTGCTCATGAATCCCTGACTAAATCAAAATATAAAGGTCGAAACCGCGTGATATTAAATAATCATATGGTATATTATCCAAGTATTATGTAACTATTGGAAAAATATGGTATAATGTCATTAATGGAGGTTATATATAGATGAAATTGAATAAATTTATTGATCACACACTTTTAAAATCCGATGCAACGGTACATGATATCGTGAAACTATGTGAGGAAGCAAAAAAATACGAGTTCAAATCAGTTTGTGTGAATCCGACACATGTCAGACATGCCAAGACATTATTGGAAGGAAGCGATGTTTTGGTGTGCACCGTAATCGGCTTTCCATTAGGTGCGAGTACCATAGAAACAAAGGCTTTTGAAACAAAAAATGCGGTACTTAACGGAGCTGATGAAATCGATATGGTCATCAATATCGGAAGAGCAAAAATAAACGATTTTGACTACATTGAAAAGGAAATCAGAGCAGTTGTCGAGGCTGCAAATGGTAAATTGGTTAAGGTTATCATTGAGACCTGTCTTTTGACCGATGAAGAAAAAATTAAGGCCTGTGAGGCTGCGAAAAATGCCAAAGCTAATTTTGTCAAAACCTCAACCGGTTTTTCGACCGGTGGAGCCACGGCGGAGGATATTCGCTTAATGAGAAAAACAGTTGGCCAGTCCATGGGTGTTAAAGCTTCCGGAGGTATTAGAACAAAGGATGATTGTTTATTGATGATTGAAAATGGCGCTACGCGGATAGGAACTTCCGGTGGTGTGAAGATAGTAGAAAATGAAGAAATTAAAGGGGAAAATATTTATTAGGAGGAATGTTAAATGACAATACCGACACCGCATATCGGAGCAACGGATGTTAATTTAATCGCTGAGACAGTGCTTTTACCGGGTGATCCATTAAGAGCTAAATATATTGCCGATCATTTTTTAAGTGATGTGAAACAGTTTAATGCGGTAAGAAATATGTTTGGATTTACCGGAACATATAAGGATAAGAAAATTTCCGTTATGGGAACGGGAATGGGAATTCCGTCAATTGGGATATACAGTTATGAGTTAATTCATTTTTACGGTGTAAAAAATCTAATCAGAGTCGGATCATGTGGAGCATTACAACCAAATTTAAAATTATATGACATTATTTTCGGGATGAGCGCTTCCACTAATTCTAACTTTTTACATCAGTTTAATCTACCTGGAACATATGCTCCGACCGCTAGTTTTACATTGTTGAAGAAAGCAATGGATGCCGCGGATAAATTGAATTACTCCTACCATGTGGGAAATATCCTATCAAGTGATACTTTTTATGATGATGACAGTGATTCGTGGAAAAAATGGGCTAAAATGGGAGTATTGGCCGTGGAGATGGAAGCGGCAGGGCTCTATGCCAATGCTAATAGAGCCGGAGTTAATGCTTTGACAATCTTAACTGTTTCCGATTCTTTGGTAACCCATGAACTGACTACAGCAGAAGAAAGACAGACGGCTTTCACAAAGATGATGGAAATAGCACTTGAGTTAGCATAAAAAAAATCAGGTTGGTAACTTCTACCAACCTTTCTCATTGTTAAAACCATTTTATTTGTTAATAATATTTAATAGCATTAAATGAGGTGAAATAATGGAACGTATTAATTATAAAATAAAGGGACTAAATGTCATTCTAATCAAAACCGATAAATTTAAGACCACTGATTTAGTATTGAATTTCCGCCAATATTTAAAACCGGAATGTGTCACAAAAAGAGCGCTTATTCCCAATGTGTTAAAGTCGGCGACAGCTAGTTATCCGTCCAAAAAAGATATAAGTCAGAAATTGGAAAAACTATATGGGGCAAGCTTGGGAATATCGGTTAATAAACAAGGATTGCTGCATATTTTGTCCTTCAGAATGTCGATTGTAAATGACAATTATTTATTAAAAAATGCCACACTTTTAGATGACGCTCTTGCTTTTTTCAATGAGGTGATTTTTAAGCCTAAGCTTGAGGACGGTGTTTTTTCCGGTAAAGTTGTTGATGAGGAAAAACGCCTGTTAAAAGACCAGTTTGCCGCTTTGTACGATGATAAAATCCGTTATGCCTATGATAGATTAATCGAGGAAATGTGTAAGGAAGAAAATTATCGAATTAAATCACTAGGTAAAGAGGAAGATTTAGAAAGCATTACTCCGGAAAATTTATTTGCTGAATATCAGAAGATGTTAAATGATGACACGGTGGATTTATTAATTATCGGCGATATCGAGGAAAAACGTGTGAAGAAGTTAATCGAACAGTATTTACCGTTTAATGAACGTGATGAAATCAAGGAAGTAGTGGATAAAGAAACCAAGGAAATAAGAGAGGTAAATAAAATCGTCGAGAAGAAGGATGTGAATCAGGCTAAATTAAACATTGGTTTTCGTACCAATACAACGGGCGACAGCAAGGATTATTATCCGTTAGTATTAATGAATGCGATGCTTGGGGTATATCCTCACTCGCTGTTATTTAGAAATGTCAGGGAGAAAGAAAGCCTCTGTTATTATATCGGCAGTAACATAGACAAAGGAAAAGGTTTAATGGTTATCTATGCCGGTATTAATAAAGATGATTATGAAAAAGCATATGATATAACCATAAAACAAATCGAAAGTTTACAAAAAGGTGATTTCAGCGATACTCTCATTGATAATTCACGTAAGGCATTAATAAACGATCTCCTGCAAATTAGCGATGATCCTTTAGCTTTTTTATCAAGTGAGTATTCCCACCGTTTATTTCAAAATACCTTTGATATGGAAAAAATAATTAAGATAATAGATAAGATTACTAAGGATGACATTATAAGAGTTGCCAAAAAATTAAAAGAAGACACAATCTTCCTTCTTACAAATACGGAGGTGAGTGAATAATGAAAAAATATGTCTATGACAATCTAAAAGAAACATTGTATTATCAGAAGCTAGAAAACGGGTTGGACGTATATTTACTGCCCAAAAAAGGTTTTAATAAATATTATGCGACATTTACCACAAAATACGGTTCAATTGATAATACCTTTATCCCATTGGGGAAAAAGGAATACATAACCGTACCCGACGGGATTGCTCATTTTCTCGAACATAAAATGTTTGAGAGTGAACACGGTGACGCCTTTGAAAAATTTACGGAATATGCGGCAAACTCCAATGCTTATACCTCATTTAACCGTACCGCATATTTATTTTCCTGCACATCTTATTTTTCCGAGAATTTAAATTTGTTGCTGGATTTCGTTCAGGAACCTTACTTTACCGATGAAAATGTTGAAAAAGAAAAAAACATCATCGCTCAGGAAATCAGCATGTATGATGATAACCCCGACTGGAAATTATATTTCGGCACGATTGAAAATATGTACAAGGAAAACGGTGTGAGGATTGATATTGCGGGAACTAAGGATTCGATATACAAAATAACCAAGGATATGTTGTACGAATGTTATAATACTTTTTATCATCCTTCTAATATGTTGCTTTTTGTCGTCGGTGATATGGATATCGATAAGACATTGGAGCTGATAACCGATAATCAAAAGAAAAAGCAGTTTGAATCCTTTAAACAGGTTGAAAAGAAATATGTTTTTGAATCCAAAGAGGTAAAGAAAAAGGAAACAGAAATAATAATGGATGTTTCCATTCCTAAGGTTGCCGTGGGAATTAAAAATCACGAATCAAAGCTTCAGGGTAAGGAATTGATGAAGTATGAAATGGCTTTAGAAATAATCTTTGATTATTTATTCAGCAAAAGTTCTGATTATTATCAGGAGTTGCTGGATAAGGAGTTAATCAACAACACATTCAGTTATGAATTAACCATTGAATATTCATTCGGCTTTGCCATAATATCCAGTGATACAAATAAACCTGAGGAATTAAAAAAACGCTTAAAAGAAATATTACTGGATGCAAGAAATTTAAAATTAAGTGAGGAAGCATTTAACAGGATTAAGAATAAATTACTCGGTTCTTCATTAAAGGCTTTAAATTCCCCTGAGGCAATCGCCAATGCCTTTACGAGATTCAAGTTTAATGATATGAACATGTTTGATGCGATAAAGGAATACGAGATATTAACCTTACAAGATATTGAAAAGGCGTTGCCGTTCTTTAATGAAGAGGCAATCACGACAAATATCATCTTACCCAAATAATTAAGTTTTAAAAAACCATCTTACTTGTGGATGGTTTTTTTAACGCTTTGATTGTTTGATGTTATAGTTTTGTGTTATAATATGGGCAAATATGTAAATATGGAGGAAGATATGGAACAGTATTTGAACTTATGTAGGCATGTATTGGAAAAGGGGATAATAAAAGAAGACAGAACGGGAACTGGTACAATCTCGACTTTTGGTTATCAGATGCGTTTTGATTTAGGGAAGGGTTTTCCGTTACTGACAACGAAAAAACTCCATTTAAAATCAATTATATATGAATTATTATGGTTTATTTCCGGAGATACGAACGTATCATATTTACAGAACAATGGGGTAAGAATCTGGAATGAATGGGCTGACAGCAATGGGGACTTAGGACCTGTTTACGGCCATCAGTGGCGCAAATGGGAATCATCTGACGGTAGGGTAATTGATCAATTGAAAAATGTGATTGAACAAATTAAAACAAACCCGGATTCACGCAGACTAATCGTGTCGGCTTGGAATGTCGGAGATATCGATAAGATGGCCTTACCGCCATGTCATTTGTTGTTTCAGTTTTATGCAAGTGAAAATAAACTATCGTGTCAGTTATATCAGCGCTCGGCGGATGTCTTTTTGGGAGTACCGTTTAATATTGCATCATATAGTTTATTGACGATGATGATTGCTCAGGTGTGCAACTTACAATTGGGTGAATTTGTTCATACCATGGGCGATGTGCATATCTATCAAAATCATCTGGAACAGGTAAAACTGCAGTTATCAAGAGAGCCAAAGGCTTTACCGCAGTTAATTATCAATCCGGAAGTTAAAGCGATAGATGAATTTAAATATGAGGATTTTGAACTAGTTAATTATGACCCACATCCGCATATTCCGGGAAAGGTCAGTGTATAAAGTGTTGTCGATAATCGTGGCGATTGCGAAAAATAATATCATCGGTTATAATAATAAAATGCCCTGGCATTATCCCGAAGATCTGCAGTATTTTAAGGAAGTGACCTGGGGTAAAAAAGTCGTTATGGGCAGCCGTACCTACGAATCAATTCTAAACACTTTGCACAAGCCCTTGCCTAATCGTCATAATATTGTGATTACGCATAATAAAGATAAATATAAGGACGTCGAATGTTTTGGCAGCGTTGAGGAATTTCTGACTAAATACCGAAATAGTCCCGAAGAAATTTTTATCATCGGTGGAAGAATTATTTACGAACAATTTCTTAATTTTGTTGACAAGTTGTACATAACGCATATTAATAAAGAATACCCCGGAGACACATATTTTCCGAAGTTTGATTCAAATGATTTTAAATTGATTAAAGAAAAAGCAAGTGGGGAGCTTTTATTTTGTATATATGAAAGAAAGGTGCTAGCACATGAATAGAGTTTATTTAATGCCCAAAATCATCATTTTAACCTTTATTTTCCTGTATGTTTTTGAAATTTTTTATTGGTTGCATATTCTCCTGGCATTATTAGGATCAACAATAATCCTGTTAGTTTTTGAGGTAATAATGTTATATTCTATTGGTAAATATTACTTACATTTATTAAAAAAAGGCAAGGAAGTCCCGAAGAAAAGGATCTTCACGACGATTAACCGTTTTTTAAAGACGGTCAATCATATCTTAAGAATGGATATTACGGTATCACATTTGGAAAGATTTAATCCGGAAAAACATTACCTGATTACTCCTAATCATCAAAGTAATGCCGATGCTACGATTATGCTGGAAGTTTTTAAAGATCCGATTGTTTTCGTCGCAAAAATAGCGATTGCGAAATTACCGATAATCAGGGATTGGATGAAATTAATCGGCAGTTTATATTTAAATAAAGATGATATGCGATCACAAATAAAAATAATGCAGGAAGTGGAATATAAGATAAATAACCATGAAAGTGTCCTTATTTTTCCGGAAGGAAGAAGATCATTTTCGGCAGTTATGAATGAATTCAAACCGGGCACCTTTAAAATGGCAACGAAAACGAAAGTGGATATTTTACCGATTACCATTAATCATGCACATAAATTAAGACATCATTTTCCGTGGAGAAAAACAAATGTTGAGGTATATTTCCATGAGCCGATTCCATACGAGGTTTATAAAGATATGGGAACTCAGGAAATAGCCGCAATGGTTCATAAGATTGTCGAAGCTAAGGTTATATATTAAATAAATGCAAGATTGAAATATTATCTTGCATTTTTAATTCTTAAGCCTTTTGGGTAATAGTTTTTTAGGACGGAATCGACCTGCTTTACCCAACCCAAGGAAAAGTGATCAACGGTAATTAAGGTAAAGTGTTTGTTACCCGGGTAATTAATTGTTTCACCCGATAAATATTTGATAACCTCACTACTATTACTGTCAAAGTTAATGACGTTTTTCACCTGCTGGGGTTTTAAGGAAAGAGCCAGGGCATGACTTGGTTCAAAGCGGTTTTTCTTAATTTCCCCCAAATGCAGACCGTATCTTTCAATGGAGATATTATCAAGATTAGGGATTTCCCCATTATAAAATAAGGCATATAAATGTTGATTAAAATTATATATTTCAGAATCGATTGTAAAATCCTTTAGATAGGTGTCGGTGAATTCCTTTAGTAACTGAATCTGATCGCGGGTTGCTTTTTTAAGTGAATTGGCTTTTGTTTTTTTATATGTCTCAGAAGTGGCATTTTTTCTTATTTTTGCGATAAAATGACCTTCGCCGTTAAAATAATGAAAATAAAACCGGCTGCACAGATGATATTCATCTAATCCATCTTTAATTTGTTTATTTTTAATAGTTGGCAGTAATTCCAGATCAGGATGGTTTTTTAAAAAATAATCGATCACCTCTTCATTTTCTTCGGGAGCAAAGGTACAGGTCGAGTAAACGATGATTCCGTTTTCCTTTACAAGCTCATATGCCTTATCAAGTAATGCTTTTTGGATAATAGAACAGGATCTTACCTTTTCTAAACTCCAGTCAGCAACGGCTTCCTCGTCTTTGCGAAACATTCCTTCTCCGCTGCAGGGAGCATCGACTATTACCTTATCAAAAAAGCCATTAAACTCTTTATTTAATTTGAGTGGATCCTCACTTATTATCAAGGCATTTTTCGCACCCATCCTTTCAATGTTTTCCGAAAGGATTTTGGCCCGTTTGAAGTTGATTTCATTAGTGATTAATAGTCCGGTGTTATTTAGCTTAGACAATATGTGTGTGGATTTACCACCGGGGGAAGCGCACATGTCAAATACGATGTCGCCTTGGGTTATAGAAGCATTTTCAACAACCATCATCGCACTTGGGTCCTGAATGTAATATACTCCGGCATGATGATATGGATGTCTTCCCGGATGGGCATCTTCCTCATAATAATATCCATATTCCACTAATGGATGTTTCTTAAGGATTGATTTAAGATATTCATTGTTTTCAATACTATCACATTTTAAGGTATTTAGTCTTAATCCATGACTTCTGGGTAGGGAAAAACCATTGATAAAATCAATAAATTCCTCGTTAAGTAAAGAGTTATATTTATCGATAAATTCATCTTTTAATTTCATTTTCATGCACCTCAAAAATATTATAACATAAAATAGATATTGTAAACTTTCATCATATTCATAATTAGTATTTCATAAATTATAATGAGAAATATTATTTTAGGAGATGAAAAGAATGAAATACACAATACCCTATGATGATAAGATAACTTTACCGCATATTAAGAAAATTGATAGTATTGGCATAAATGCTGACAATTTGCATTACGACAATAAAGAGTTGGCTGGTGAAGTAATCATAACCGGAGATTATTCTCTTGATAATAGTGATGATATCATGGAATTCAAACATGATATTCCCGTATCCTTTTTAATTGATGATGCATCAATAATACCGCAAATAAACATATCCAATTTTAAATATGAACTGATAATGGGCAGAGGTCTACAAGTAATGTTTGATTTGGATGTTATTTTAATGGAGGAGTCGGAAAAAGAAGAAACGATTGTGGAAAGGGATGATAATCAGGATTTAATCGATGAGGAAGTAAAAGAAATGCAAGAATTTCAGGAAAAGATTGATGCAAATTTAGATAAGGTACTTAACAATAAAGAGACACCGGTTGAGGAAATAGTAGAGGAAGTTCAAACTGAGCAAGATAATCTAAGGGAAGAAGAGGAAGTGCAAGAAGAACAGGAAAATCAAGAAGAATTTGAAGAAGTTAAATTAAGCACAAATCTGGAATCGACCATGACTTCATTTGATACGGGTTTTATTCCCCGAGATAACGATAAATATACCACATATAAAATTATCCTTTTAGAAAATGAACAGACAATAGATGAACTACTTGAAGCACGTAATTTATCGAAAGCATTTATTTGTAAAGAATATCAATTTAATAATAAAATTGTTTTAAAGATAGAAGATGATTAACCTTAATCAAAATCTATTAGATGCGGTCGAAAAAAATTATGATTTAAAAATAGCTCAGGGAATTCCAATCAATGAAGTATTAATAATTAAAACGAAAAATAATAAGAAGTACGTCCTGAAAAAGGTAAGAAACCGAGAGATAATAGATATTTATCACTTTTTATCATCACAGAAATTTCTCTATTTTATTATGCCTGAAAGAACAGTTTATCATCAAATTTTTATGACATTCGAGCAACAGCTTTATTATTTAATACCTTATTTTGAGGATATCGATTATCCGGTTGATAAAAAATTAATTGATTATATCGATTTGTTGAATAAACTGCATAAGAGTACGATTATTAGGAAGAACTTCAATCGGACACAATTTAACAGATTATATAAAAGAAAACTGAATCGTTTGGAAAGACAGTTCCAACTGTTGGATTTATTCATTGTCGAAACGGAAAACAAAAAATATAAATCGGTGTTTGATTGGACATACATCGTGAAATATAACGAAATAATGTATATAAAAAATATTTTGCTCAGGTTAATGCAGAAAATTGATTCATTATTGGAAGATATTGATATCTATGATTACTGTATAATTCATAATAATCCGTCGATCGATCACTTCATCGTGACCAATGAGAAAAACTATCTCATAAGCTTTGATTACAGTACAATAGGTTTAAAAGTCCATGATTATATAAAGCTGTTTATTGATTACAGTGATTGCGATGTCGACTGGATGACTTTAATCATCAATGATGATATCAGTAAATTCGAATTTTATTATTTTATTTTTAATGTGCTTTATTACATTATTAGAAATATGGAAATAACTTTCTTAAGTAAAAATAAAAATTATGAATCAATTAACACATTAATTCATAATTTATATGTGGCTGCCAAAGCAGTTGAATTATATCAGAAGTATGAATCAGTAAACACTTCGTCCGAAAAACAAGAATAGAAGAATAATAATAAGATGGATGATGAAAAGGATTAAATTAACGGAGGTAAAGAAAAAAAGCATTAAAAGAAACTGATAAATGCATAAAACCACACAATAATTAAAAATACTGGATTTCTTACGATACATAATAGTATAGCTCCTTTCACAAATTATCTGTTATTATCTTATGAATAATGAATAAAATTGGTATAATAAATCAATAATAATTATTGAATTTTTGTAAATAATTGTGTAAAATAATAACATATATAAAAACGGTGACAAGGAGGAGTAAAAATAGCTACTCTTTAAGAGAGGAACTTTTCACCAAACAGTTC
>JAWLBU010000035.1:0-27393 GCA_041687555.1 Haloplasmataceae bacterium
ATCTCGCTTATAACTTAAACGAACCGCCGTATACCGAACGGTACGTACGGTGGTGTGAGAGGTCGGTAAATAAAATAATTATTTACCTCCTACTCGATTATTCTCCGATATTATTTACCACTTCATGAAGTAAGTCAGGTATCGGTAGTTTTTGCGGACATTTAGGCAGACATTCACCGCATTCCACACAATTGACACCTTTTTCCTCTTCTTTTAAGTGATTTTTATATGCGTATTTACCCGTTGCCATATTATTGTACATATACGCATCGTTATAGATACTAAAATTATGCGGAATGGCAACGCCGTTAGGACAAGGCATACAGTAGTTACATCCCGTGCAGGCAATCTTTACGCGATTGTTAATCATTTCCCTGACCTTGTCAACAGCCCGTAATTCTTCATCATTTAATGGTGTTATGCGGTTAAAGATTTCAACATTGGCTTTGACTTGATCCAATGTGGACATTCCACTTAGGATTAATTTAACTCCCGGTAAAGTGTGAACCCAGCGAAAGGCCCATTCGGCGCTACTGTCATCGGGTCTTAACTTGGTAAACTCTTCCATTATGTCAGGAGCAAGTGTTGTTAAGCGTCCGCCTTTTAAAGGTTCCATAACCCATACGGGGATCTTTCTGTCAGCCATTAATTTGTAGCCTTCGACTCCTTGTTGACTTGTATAATCCAAGTAATTGATTTGTTGGAGACAAAAATCCCACGGATAACTTGTACCTATCTTTTGATAGGTTTCCTTGTCATCATGATAAGAAAAACCGATATAACGGATTTTTCCCTGTTTTTTGGCCTCTTCAATAAATGAGAACACATCATATTTGACGGCTATTTCCCATCTTTCCTTATTCAATGCGTGTAATAAATAAAAGTCGATATAGTCAACCTGTAGCTTCTTTAGTTGTATATTTAGATATTTCATGAAATCTTCATGACACTTTACTTCCCACATCGGTAGTTTGGTTGATAGAGTAAAGCTTTTGCGGTCGAGTCTTTGTAAAAACTCTCCTAAAAATGTTTCCGATTCACCGTCATGGTATGGATAGGCGGTATCAAAGTGGGTCACACCATTATCATAGGCGTATTGCAGCATTTCAAAAGTTAACTTCCTGTCGATTCTTCCGTTTTTGGTGGGAAACCTCATGCAGCCAAATCCCAATAAGGAATTAGTTACATCCTCTTTCATTTGTACTTTTTTCATTATATACCTCCCGAATTTTTAATTATATTTTAATATTTATCCCCTTTTATAATTGAGTGCGAACCTTACGACGAAGTAATTAACCGGTATGGCTATAACATAAACCGGTAAGGGGGCATAGGCTTTTGGTACGCCGATAAAGGTGAATAAATTGAGTAACCCTATTTGGATTAAATAATTAATAAGGTGGGCTAGGGCAAATTTTAAACTACTTTTTGGATTAACCGCTTTTTTAAAAGTAAATAAATGTGAAGCGATTAGATTAAAACAGAAACTTAAGGCATAGCCGATTGAGTAAGCAAGGTTTTTGTTAAAAATATTTAACAAAGCCAAATAAATTCCGTAATTGAGTAAGGTTGCGATAACTCCGACAATCACAAATTTAATAAATTCCGCAAGATGATATTTTTTTATGAGTCTTGAAAGTTGTTCGTACATTTTTTACCTCTATAAAATCTAACGAATGCCAAACCACCGAAGAGGGAAAAGGACATAAGCGTTATTTTAAGACCGGTCTTTAAATAAGGAGTCTCGTATTTTAACTTTATGTTATGTGTTCCCGTATCATTAATGATAAAGCTGACCTGACCGTTTGCGCTTGGAAAGGCCTCAACAGGTTTATCATCAACATAGACACTCCAACCTTTGGCATAACCGACTTTGTAAGTCATAATAATCGGCTCGTCATTATCAACTTTAGATGTGATGTTATTACCGTTTATCTTAACATCATAGGCCGAATATTTAAGAATCTCATCAGTTTTTGTTTTTAGATAATATTTATCAACCGTATAAAAGCTCGGATATGATTTATCCACCACAATGCTTTTCAAACCAACCTCAGGAACGAGACAGAAATTGCTGAAACAGCGTTTAACGTTGCCATCATTATCGATGGAAAAAACCTTTTTATTTGACGGTTGAATAATTACGACATCCGAGGTCGTTTTTGCGATATTGACAGGATATTCCTTATAGTCACCGGCATAATACGGCATATCATATTTTGCCACGTCATTTTGCGTATAATTGATTCTTTTGAACACCGACTCCTTATAAATACCCTTACTTTTAAAATTATTCTCTTTCAATATTTTAATTGTATTTTCATCATTTACATAAATTGATTCCAACCATGAATAATCAAACATTGCCCCGTTATACATGTCGTAATAAGTGGTAAAACCATTACCGATTGTAAACTGTTGCTCTTTTTTATAGATATCCAAATAGGATTCTAGTTCAGTGATTTTTTTGCGATATATCAGTTCACTACTTGGATCATACATCCCGTTTTTCACTGGGTTAATCTCTGAATTTGAAAGTATGAACAATGAAGGGTCCATATAGTAATAATAAAGGTATGGTATGTCAAATGAGCGGAAATAACGAGTGTGACCGGTATTATAAAAGGTAAAATAAGGGTTTACCAAGGAATGAAAAATATTGAAATTATTATATACCGGGAAGTCAAATAAGTAAGGCATGTCCTGCATTGTTTCGACATCATCTAAATCATCATAGAACAGAAATTCAAGCATTGTGTAATATTCGGGCAATTCGACTTCTTTCATATACCTATTTACTTCTTTTCCATAGATATCCGCGTGTCTGACACCCTTGGAAAAATAAGGTGATGTGCATATCGAAAAGATTAAACCGATTCCGACTAATCTTTCGATAAATAAAGCTAAGTGAACTTTCATGTATTTTTCTAAAATAATGATCATAAGTAACATGACAATAAAGACCACAATCATCGTTATCGCCACATTTTCATCGATATCAATAAAGATATTAGGGTTTTTATTATCGTGAGTTTTTCGATATTGTGCGTTAAAATTACGGTTGAATTGAATACTAAAGATTAAATAACCCATGGAAATGATTAAAAAGATCGCAAACAAGGTTTTATTAAATAGTTTATACTCATATATAAATGCAAAATTAATGATCAGTAAAAATCCGTAAAAGACAAGCCACCGTAAATAAGGACCGGAATTTAAGGAAAATAAATATGATGTAAACGGAAAAAATAACATGACTGTGGCGATAATCGTCACAATTCTTAACAGAAAAAAGGTCTTTAGTTGCTTATCATCTAATTTATCCTTTGCCAGGAAAGTCGGATAGAGAATTAGGAAAAATAAGCTAAATGTGGAAAAGATGCTGGAATAGATAACAACATGGTTAGTCGTAAGCCAATAATCAGCCTTTAAATCATGGAAAAAGCCGCTATACATATATAAATTTGGCACAAGCATTTTGAAAAATTGTTTATAGTAAACCATATCGCCATATTTTATATCAAAGGTTTTAAAAATATCGATAAATATCGCCCAGATACTTCGTTCGCTTAATTCCATTCGCGGTTCGTTTTGCATTATTCCGAGGAAGGTCGGTAGGAAGAAAAATGCCGCCATTCCCAGCCCTAACAGATAATATATGACACTTTTAAATAGAATCCATAAAGTCTCTTTATATGGCGTATCTTCAGTCAAGTTATTGAAGGTAAAAAATTCAAAGATTGTTCTAAAGAGTAATGATATCGCCATAAATAAGGAAAGTCCCCAGGACCAGTATGAGTTAAATAAGAAAATCTGGAAAATGACGAGGGAAAACACCAAATAGTTTTTCCGTTGAAAGATTAGTTCAATCGCAATTAGGATTAGCGGAATATAATATATTAGTCCGGTATATGAAGGGAAGACATTCTGAGCAAAGAATAAGTCTGCTGTACCATATAGTACCGATACTAATAATATGGTTTTATGATTCATCTTATATAATTTTAGTAAGTAACACATTGCCGCGGTACCTAAGAGGATCTTAAAGATAAAGGATAGCCACATTAATTGACTGTATGATAAAAAAGGAAATAAGAAATATGGCAGTAAGGTAATGTCTAAAGGTATATAATAAAAATTAGCAAAGTAATCATAGCCGATGCCGTTTTTAAAATCCCATGTGGAAAAGTTGAGATCCATTAAGCGGTTGCGGAAGTCAAAAACGATGGTCGAGAACTGATAAACATAATCAAGCTGGAAAAAGACGACTTGTTTTAAAAACAAGGTGATAAACGTAAAAGGTAAATAAAATAAAAAGACATAGACCAGGCTTAAGATTAATGTTTTTTTGAAAGTAGTTGTATCCTTAAAGAAATTGATTGTATCCTTCACACTTTGATTTTCTTTTACTCTGTTAAAAGAGGTTAAAGCTTTATTATAAACTGATTTAATCGAGCTGTTCATCTTAACCCTCCGTTATATATTATATAAATATAGATTTATTATAACATTCTAAAAAATGGTAGTAAAGTTAAAGAAGATTAAATATATTCTAAAAAATTCCCCATAATGTGGTATAATAAGGAAAAAAAAGTGTGGTGTTAAGGATGACGGAAAAATTATCATTGGTTGTTCCATGTTATAATGAAGAGAAAATGTTACCATTGTTTTATCAGGAGATTACCCAATTCTTAAGCAAATTGGAGTTAGAATATGAGCTTATTTTAATTAATGACGGTTCTAAAGATAATACCTGGTTGGAATTAAAAAAGTTAACTACTTTTGATGCACACATAAAAGCGATAAATTTTTCGCGTAATTTTGGGAAAGAAGCGGCAATCTTTGCCGGACTAAATAATGCTACCGGAGATTATATTACGGTCATGGACGCTGATTTGCAACATCCCCCTTATCTGCTTGAAGAAATGCTTAGATTAGTTAAAGAAGAGGGATACGACTCGGTTGGCGCATATCGGTTGGGTAGGGATAAGAATCATAAGAGTGAGTCATGGATACGAGTGTTGTATTCAAAACTCTTTTATCGTTTTATCAATAAAATGAGTGATGTTAAAATAAAAGAAAATGCCACGGATTATCGCCTGATGAAAAGAAAGGTCGTAAATGCCTTAATAAAACTTCAGGAATATAATCGATTTTCCAAAGGTTTATTTGAATGGGTTGGCTTTAAAACAACCTATGTCGGATATGAAAATGTGGATCGGAAGGAAGGAAGAAGCTCATGGAGTTTTTTCAAGTTATTCAATTACGCCATTGAAGGTATTACTTCCTTTTCAACCATTCCGTTGAAATTATCCGGATTATTAGGTTTATGCAGTGCTCTTTTAGCTTTTTTATACATGGTTTATATTATTATTGATAAAATCGTAAATGATAATCCTGTTTCCGGATGGGCAACAATCGTCTCGCTTATTCTCTTTTTAGGCGGAATAACCCTGATATCGCTGGGCTTACTAGGAGAATACATTGGAAGAATTTATAGTGAAGTTAAAAATCGTCCGGTTTATATCATTGATGAAATTATCGAAAAGAAAGAAGTGGTTAAGGATGATACAACCAATTGAGGTTAAACTGAGTAATAATGCCAAAATTATTGCTCATAGGGGACTAAGTGGAATTGCCCCCGAAAATACTCTTGATGCATTTCTACTTGCGGGAAAATATGGCTATTATGGCGTTGAATGTGATTTTCATGTTTCCAAGGACGGAAAATTCGTTGTTTTCCATGATGCGACATTGGAGCGAATGACAAAGAGTACGTATTTTTTAAAGGATTTAAACTATGATGAGATTAGTAAATTTAAGATTGTCTCCGGTAACGGTATTAATCTTTATAAAGACGTAAAAATACCTTTACTATCCGAGTACTTAGATATATGCATAAAATATGATATGGTACCGGTAATTGAGATTAAAGCCGTAAATGAGACGGCGGATTTGGATAAATTTATCCATTTATTAAAAACAAAAGAGTTATTAACTACTTCTCATATCATTTCCTTTAGTTTGGAATATTTGATTTATTTAAGAGATAAATATCCTCATTTAAATATCTTTTATTTAGTTGATAAGATTACCAATGAAACTATAACCGTTTGTAATAATTATCAATTTAATATTGACGCTAATGCGAAAAATTTAACAAAAGAAATAATTAGATTATGTCATGAAAACAACATAGTACTAAACACATATACTGTTGATAATCCGGAAATAGCGAAAATATTAAGCGGATACGGTATAGATTATATCACCTCTAATATCTTATATGCAAAAAGACAGTCTGATTAAAGATTGTCTTTTTCAAATAAATATAGATCATTGTTATCCGTATTAAAGATTTTCAATACATAACAGAATTTTTGTTCATAGGTCAAAGGATTGATTGTCAGAAGTTCCAAGATGGAATATCTATATAAAAAATCCAGAGAAAATGGTGTTTTCTCTTGTATTATTTTGCGAAGGCGGTTTTTTTCCTTTTTTTCCATCCGTTTTTGATAAAAGATTTTCGGCCGTGTTTTCGCATTTTTTAAGTAATCATAAATAAGTAGTGATTCTATTAAGGTAGAATCAAAGTTTTTATATTCGCAAAACTTGATTAATCTGATATATAAATCATGTAATTGATAACCGATGCTCGGATAATGCTTCTGATAAAAGAGACCAAAATCTTCAAAAAATTGATAGTTGTTATTTTTGTATAAGAATTTTATAATATAAGTAATCGAACTGTTAAAACGGTGTGAATTATAATATTTCTCAAGAATATCTTCCGCCGCATGGATTTTCCTGATATCATTTTCTGCTAAATCACCATGTTTAATTACTTCATAGGGAGCCTTTTCCTGAAAATGGTATTGATAAAGTGAAGCCTCTTGTCTTAATTTAGTCCCTCTTAAGAGTTTTAAAAACCCCAGTTGCAGTTCATGAGGTTGGAGTGCGAAAACATCATTAAAGGATTTCACAAAAGCCTTGTAATCTTCTTTAGGTAATCCGGCGATTAAATCCAGATGTAAATCGATTTTTTGTCCCTTCTGAATGCATTCAATATTGTGCTTAAGTTTGGCATAATTTTGTTTTCTTAAAACTGTTTTGTTAGTATCATCGTTTGTGGATTGGACACCGATTTCAAAGCGGATTAAGTGTGGCGGCGCTTCTTTGTTTAAATACGAGATAATTTCTTCATCTAGTAAGTCGCCGGTAATTTCAAACTGAAACACGCAGCCTACTTTATGATTATTGATGATAAATTTAAAGATATCCAAGGCATAATCTCGACGAATATTAAAAGTACGGTCAAGAAATTTAAAAACCTTAGCGCCGTTGTCCATCAAATACATTATTTCGCTTTTTATGAATTCTTGATCGAAAAACCTGACCTTTTTCTCCAGAGATGCCAAGCAATAACTGCAATGATAGGGACATCCCCTGCTGGTTTCGATATATTGAATACGACTAGCTAAGGTTGGAAGGTCCTCTTCTAAACGGTAGGGGGTGGGTAGGGTGTTTAAATCAATACTATATTCTGCATTATTTGTATAAATTTTCTGATTATGACGATAATGAAGTTGAGGTATATTATTCAAAGGTTCATTTTTTTCCAAAGCATTTAGTAATAATTTAAAGGAATATTCACCTTCGCCAAAAATGATGTAATCTATCGGTAGATCATTAAACCAGTCAATATCGTAGCTTACCTCCGGTCCACCCAACAGGATTTTGACCTCGGGCGATTTTTCTTTAATTAATTTTACGACACTTTTGATTAATTCGATATTCCATATATAGCAACTGAAACCGATTAATTGCGGATTATCTTTTAATATTTCATTAACAATATGATTACTAGTGTCTTTTATCGTAAATTCAACAAAACTTATATCATGATGATTCCTAGTATAAGTATAAAGATATCTTATTGCCAGGTTAGTGTGAATAAATTTGGCATTTATACCTACAAGAAGTGTTTTCATAGCTTATCTCCTAATATTATTGTTAAAAAATTATTAAATTTATTTAAATAAAGGCATATTTTTGATATAATTGTATATTGGTTTTAGTTATTTGTAAACAATGAAAAAGGTGATGTAAATGAAAAACATATCAACAAATATTAAAAAATTTATCGCATTTATTATGTTTGTTTTAGAAAGTTGTATTACGGCTATTAGTGAGGATTTGACATTATTGGCTTTTTTAATTGTGGCCATTATACCTAATGTGATAATAAAGATTACCAGTGATATGTCCATCTTTAATTTAAGATCATTGTTTTTTAACTTTGCCTGGTTTTGTTTGGTTGTCGCTTTAAGCTATAACTATAAGAAAAATAAAACACGGATAGTCTATTTTTCCATTATAAGTTTTATTATATATTTATTAGTGTATGCAAATATTTTATATTATCGCTTTTACGAAGGTAACTTTTTATCCTTATCCTTAGTTAAACAACTGGCACTCCTTCCGGATGTGGCGGATGCGCCGGGAGAATCAATTTCTACCTTTGATATTATGTATTGGATAACCTTTGGCATTGCGATTATCTTTATCATTTTTATATCAAGATTTAAGAGGAAAGATGCCAAACACAATTTCCTGGAAATGAAATCACTGAATCGCTTAAACTTTTTACGTGCGGGTCTATTTTCCTTTGTGTTAGGAATCGCTATTTTGGCGCCTGCTAATTATTCTCAGGCCCAAAAATTGTGGAACCGTCCGATTGTTGTTGAGGATTTCGGTTTATATAATTACCATATAATCGATATTTTTAAATCAATGAGCGTTTTTGTGAAGCATACGCCTGATGAAAAAGAATACATGGAATTCGTAAATTACTTTAAAGAAAAAAACAAAGAAACGACAAAAAATGCTTATACGGATATTTTAAAGGGTAAAAATATCATTGTCATTCATGCTGAAAGTTTGGAAAACTTCTTAATATATGAAACAATTACCGATGTTGAAGGTAATGAGATTGAAATAACACCTTATTTTAATAAGATAGCTAGAGAGGGTTTGTATTTCAGCCGTTTTTATTCTCAACAGAGCATAGGTACGAGTGCTGACAGTGAGTTTGTCTTTAACACATCCTTATTACCTGTAAATAATGGTACGGTATTTTTAACTCATTTTGATAGAACATATGTGACGACACAAAGTTTACTTCAGGAGCAAAATTATTTAACGATGTATATGCATGGTAATAACGGTTCATTTTGGAACCGTGATGTAATGGATAAGGTACTGGGTTATGATGTTTTTTATTCGAAAAATGAATATTCGTTTACGGAAAATCAGGAAATTGGTTTGGGTATCAGTGATTATGACTTTTTCCAACAGTCAATCTCATATTTGGCGAATGCGCCAACCCCATATTATGCGACACTTATTACCTTAACCAACCACACACCTTGGACGGCCGTCGATAAATATATTACTAAGGATGCCTTGGGTGTGGAAGAACCGGCAATTGATTGTGAAAGTATCGGTGAAGACTTTGAAAATACCACAACCTGCCGTTATTTAAAATCAGTGCATTATGCTGACTGGGCATTTGGGGAGTTTTGGAAGTCGTTAGAAAAAAGAGGATTACTTGAAAATACCGCAATTGTGGTATATGGTGATCATCCGGCAAAATTGCCTGTTTCTGAATTAGAGACTTTATTAGATACTAATTTATCCAGATTAGAATACACTGTTTTTTCGCGTGTTCCATTCATGATTTGGAGCAAGGACGTAATAGAACCAAAAGAAATTGACAGCATCATGGGAGAATATGATGTCGGACCTACTTTACAAAACATGTTAGGGATTAAGAACGAATACGCCTTGGGCTATGACATTTTTTCCGTAAAAAATCATATTGTTCCATTTGTTAACGGTGACTGGACCGATGGTATAATCTATTATTCTTATCGTGATGATGATTATATTATCATGGATGAAAGATATAGTACGGAAGATATTGAAAAAATGAATGATGAATATGACTATATTAAAATTCAAAGCGAAAGAGCAGATTCCATAATAAATATGTCAAACATGATAAATAAATATGACCTAATTGCTTTTCATAAAGCAAAACTGCTAAAGGAGACCGATAAAAGAAAGTCAGGGGGTAAAAATGACTGAACTAAATCTAATTATTGATGAGGCGACTTTATCAAGAACATTAAGAAGAATTTCTCATGAAATTTTGGAACGGAATAAAGGAACCGAAGAATTAGTATTAATAGGGATTAAAAATAAGGGAACATTTATTGCTAGGAGAATTCAAGAAAATATTCAACAGATAGAGGGCGTTTTGTTACCGCTTGGAGAGTTGGATATTACCGCATATCGCGATGATACAGCGAAAAAAAATATTAATACGTCCGTAATTAATTTTTCCGTCGAAGGGAAGAAAGTTATCTTAGTGGATGATGTGTTATACACCGGTAGAAGCGTCCGTGCCGCTTTGGATGCCATTTTAGACTACGGAAGACCTAAGGAAATTCAACTGGCAACCTTAATTGACAGAGGGCATCGGGAATTACCTATCAGAAGTGATTATGTGGGTAAAAATATTCCTACTTCAAGAAAGGAATTAGTTATTGTCAAATTGAAGGAAAGAGATAATGAAGATGGAGTTTATTTAAAAAAGCTTTTTGATTGATAGACTTGAGACATCAAGTCTTTTTTTATATTTAATATAAAAACGTTATCTTTTTTTTAATATTTTATTTGAAATATCTTGATATTTGATTTATAATTGGTATAATGTATGATAAAATGGGCAAGAATTTTTTAAGAGGTGGAAAACATGGAATTCAATCGTTCTTATTTTTCGGAAATAGCTCATGATTTATTGACGACACCTAGCCCGAGCGGATATTGTCATCATATCATGAAAAAAATTGAACAATATGCGAAGGACTTAAAATTGCCAATTGAAATGACAAATAAAGGAAACGCGATTATTACTTTCACAGGATATAATACCGATAAAGTTATCGGCTTATCCGCCCATGTTGATACATTAGGTTTAATGGTACGCTCAATTTCAAGTGACGGCACATTAAGAGTAACGACAATCGGAGGAAATCAGTTTAATTCTTTAATCGGCGAGTACTGTACCGTTTTTACCCGGGATGATAAGTCTTATACAGGAACCATTCTTACATCGTCCTATTCTTCTCATGTATATGATGATTCAACTAAGCTAGGTTCTAAAGTCGATGATTTAATTATAAGACTTGATGAAGTAGTTAAGAATGATAAGGATGTTGTGAATTTAGGCATTAGAAACGGTGATTTTATCGCCATTGATCCAAAGACGGTATTAACAGAAAACGGATTTATCAAATCACGTCATCTTGATGATAAGATTTCTGTGGCCATCATCTTTACAGTATTTAAAGCATTATTGGATAATAATCTTAAACCAAAATATACAATAAAATTTATTATATCCACATATGAAGAGGTAGGTCACGGTGCCAGTTATATTCCCGAAGAAATATCGGAACTGATAGCAGTTGATATGGGATGCATCGGTAAGGATTTAGCCTGTACCGAATATGATGTGTCGATATGTGCCAAGGATTCAAGCGGACCGTATGATTATTATATAACCAGTAGTTTAATTAAAATTGCTGAGGATGAGAAGATAAACCATGTCGTTGATATTTATCCTTTTTATGGAAGTGATGCCTCAGCCGCTTTAAGAGGTGGAAATAACATTAAGGCAGCTCTTATAGGACCGGGAGTACATGCTTCTCATGGAATGGAACGAACACATTATGATGGTTGTTTGGCAACCATGCAACTTTTATCAAGTTACCTGTCACGCTAACAGATTATGTGAGTATATTAAACATTAAGGGGGAAGCGCTATGAGAGATGTTTTAAAAGATGAAAATTTTCGAAAACTATTAAAAGAAAAGCAAAAATATGAAATGTTTTCTTGGGTAATTCCATTAATTTCCATATTTTCACTTATAATTATCTTATTTTTAACATCAAAAAACGATTTAACCGAATTTACGATCGTCGTTTTGGTATTATTAATTTTTTTGATAATCGGCGGTTACATATATGATAATAAGATAACGATTAAGATTCATCAGTCATATTCACGCTTAAATGAGTATTTTCAAGATATCATAGTACCACAGTTATTAGTAAGGAATAATCCGACAATTAATTTCAATGATAAATTGCTTATTGATAGTAAATTATTGGATGATGTAGAAATATTCAATAATTATACTAATTATAAATCACAGTATAATTATACGGGACAGATGAATGGTCATCAGTTTTCATTTCATGAAGTGCTGTTTTTTAATCAGGTGGAATATGACACAACGGGACAAAAGGAAGTAAATGAAGATATATTTAACGAAGTTAATTATCATTGGTATACATTCACGTTAAATAAGGAATATCCTACCGAAGCAATTTATCTATTGTCCAAGTTTGTTAATTATCATAAGAATTTATTTAAGAATTTTCAAAGGTTTGATTTCAACAAACACCGTTTACATTTCGAAACGGATTTTGAATTATATTTAAAGGATTTAAAGGAATTTTCTGATTATGCGACTAATGATATAGTAAAAGCATTAAGTGATGATTCGATTACGAGTAATTCCACATTAGCCATATATATAAAAGGTAATGAACTGCATATCATTATCGAAGAAATTGACGACTTAATCAGTTTATCACATAGTAATAAAATTGTGATTGAAAGCTTGCTGAAGGGTTATTACGACGAACAGGAATTAATTAAGTTTTTGGTCAATGTCTTTGACAAATAAGGGTGTTATTAACACCTTTTTTTTTGAATATCTGGATTTTTATTTCCATAAAGATTATAATTAATCTAGATTTTTCAGGAGGTAAGGTATGAAAAAGTTATTAATTTTTAGCGTAATAATATTTATATCAGTATTTTATTTATTCAATATAAAAAATGTCTTGGCAAGTGAAAAAACCATTGTTTATTTATATGACGATAAAAACAGATTAAGTGATAATGATATAGATAAATTGTTAAACCTGGGTATTAAAGTGGAATCAATTGATGTTTCCAGACTTGATAATATGAAATATTATTATTTATATCGAAATGCCTATGGTATTTCAAGAGATAACGAAACATTACCAGTAATTTTCTCTGGAGATAAATATTATCAGGTAAGCATAATATCGGATTACTTAACGGATATAGCTGAAAATGCCGTTAACGAGATTAAGAAAATAGATCATGTTGACAGAAAAATGCTTGTTTATTTCTATTCGACAACCTGTAGCGGCTGTAATCATTTAAAGAATGAAACCGATGTGTTTTCCGTATTAGCGGAAAATGAAGTGGATATTGTGAGGGTTAACATCGCTAATCAGGAAAATCTTCAATTATTTTATAGTTATGGCTATGAATACGGTTATCCTAAAGTATCAACCCCGATGATTTTTTCCGGCGATAAATATTATAATTCAGCGGAAACTATTGAAAAAAATCTTGATGAAATTATTGAAAATGCATCCAATCCATTACTTGATGTGGAATTAAGGAATGTTGACACCAGTAAATACGAAGGTTTTGCCGGTACAATGCTTATTTTGGCGGCCGGTTTAATCGATGGCGTTAATCCCTGCGCCATGGCGATGCTTATTCTTTTTATTTCGTTACTGATTGGTGTTTCATCCAGTAAATCAAAATTAATCAGCGTTTCCTTCGCCTATATTTTCGGATTATTTATCACTTATTTTAGCTTAGGTGCCTTCCTACTAGGATTTATTAGATATTTGGATCCTTACGTAAGTAATTTATCATTTTATATAAATATCTTTATCATTTTGCTTTCATTATTTTTATTCTTCTTTAATTTTCATGATTTTATCGTTGCTAAAAGAGAAGAATATGGTAAGATTAAAAACCAATTACCTAAAAGAATTCAGAAATTTAATAAAAAGGTAATTAAATTCTTTACCGACAGCCTCAACAACAAGAATATTATCTTTGTTTATCTTATCAGTTTTTCTTTAGGTGTGATTATTTCTTTAACGGAATTCCTATGTACCGGGCAGGTATATTTACCGATTATATTAATGATTGCTCATAATCCGCAGACAAGTGAAGTCAATGGATTACTATATCTCTTGCTTTATAATATCATGTTCGTCCTGCCTTTAGTAATCCTCGCATCTATAGCGATTAAGACACAGTCGGTAATGGAAACATCAAATAAGATAAGAGAAAAAATGCATTTGATCAAACTAATAACCGGTTTATTGTTCCTATGTATCGCACTTTACTACATTTTTAAGGTGTTTGGAGTGATTTAAAATGAGCACAGTTATTATTAAAAAGGATAACGAAATCATTTTCCAGGGTAAAATATTAGATATACCAATTAAAAATGAATATATCATTAAAAAGAGTATCGAAGTTTTTGATGATGATGATCCTTGTATAATCCATAAATCATATGTTGTGAAGCAGCTTGTTGATGAATTATTAACGATTACTAATTTGAAAGTAAAAAAAGAGCTTAATTTAAGTCCTTATAAGGAACAATTAGCCTTTTTGGATTTTTCAGTGGATAATTGTATTATCCGTTATGAAGGTTAAAATGAAGGGAATATATATTGATAATGCATCAACAACAAGCATTCGCTCCGAGGTTTTTGAGGCCATGCTTCCTTTTTTAAAAGGCGAGTATGGAAATCCATCATCATTATATGAAATAGGGATTAACAATAAAAAGGTTATTAATCAGTGTCGTAAAAGAATCGCGGCGTTATTAAATGCCAAGGGAAATGAAATATATTTTTGTTCTGGAGGTAGTGAAGCCAATAATTGGGCAATTAAAGGCACGGCTTTTGCCCAAATGACTAAAAGAGAAATTATCACGACAAAAATCGAGCATCATTCCATTTTAAACAGTTGTCATTTCCTTGAAAAATTAGGGTATAAAATTCATTACTTGGATGTTGATAAATCGGGATTTATCGACCTTAAATCATTGGAGAAAGCAATCAATGACAATACCTTTTTAGTTACGGTAATGATGGCTAATAATGAAATCGGGACAATTCAAAAGATAAAAGAGATCGGAAAATTATGCCGAAAAAGAAATGTCCTCTTTCATACCGATGCGATTCAGGCTGCACCGCATCTAGCAATCGATGTTGAGGATATGTGTATTGATTTATTATCCATTTCGGGTCACAAATTCCATGCACCAAAAGGAATCGGTTGCTTATACATTAGAAACGGTGTGACTATTGAAAATTTAATACACGGTGGAAATCAGGAAAAAGAAAAACGAGCGGGAACGGAAAATGTCGCCTATATCGTAGGCATGGCAAAGGCGCTGGAACTGGTAAGTGCGGAAATGGATTTTAATAGTAAGCGGGAAAGAGAGTTAGTAAAGATATTATTTAAAAAAATCAAAGATAATATTCCTGATCTTAAGTTAAATGGACCAGATATCGGTGAGGACAGATTGCCGGGAAATTTAAATATCTCGTTTAAAAATCAAGATGGCGTGCAATTAGCTTTTGAATTAAATAAATTAGGGATTTTTGTTTCCACGGGCAGTGCCTGTAATTCCGGTTCTATCGAACCAAGTCACGTGTTAAGGGCGATTGATGTGCCTGATGATTATATAAGAGGTACAATTCGAATGACAATAGGTAAGGATCTTTCAATGGAAGATCTAGAGTTTATTGCGGGTAAAATTGTATCACTGGTAAAGTAGGTTTATATGTTAGTAAAAGCTTTGGATTTTGATAAGTTAGAAGAATTTAAGACTTATTGTCTTATCCACCGGGATGAGGTGGATGAATCATTTATCGGTGATATGGAACTCGAAAAGTTTTCCATAAGTGAAGACAATCCCACGTTTATCCTTTTAAATGATCAGGATGTAATAGTGGGTGTATTGTCAGTAATGACAAGTGACTACTATAGAAATGGTAAAAGGGCACGTGTCCGGATTTTTCATTCCGTGTTAAAAGAATTTTCGACATATAAATTACTATTTGAGAGAATTCAATATTTAAAAGCCGATTTTACTGATATCTTTATGTACGCCTTTGAAAAAGATCAAACAACCATTGATATATATAAAAAGCTTTCATGTACTGTTGAACGTTATATATATGTTTTGGAATGCGATTTGGATGATATTAATATTGCTGAAAAGCCCAATTATTATCTAAAGGACTTGATATTTGAAAAAGATGAATCCGATTGGTGTGAGGTTTATAACGAGGCTTTTGCGGGACAAAAGATCAGTGATCTTACCGTACAAATGGTTAAAGATTTAAAAAGTTCCGATGGGTTTATCGAAGGCGGAATGAAGCTGTTATATGATGTTAACAAGCCAATTGCCTTTATTATGATTACCGAAGAAAGTGAAGAGACTTCTTATATCGGGCCACTAGGTGTCAAGCCTTCGTATCAAAAACAGGGTATAGGAAGGTATATGATAAAAATCGCCAAAAAATTCAGTAAGGACAAAGGCTATAAAAAAGCAATATTGGTCGTGAATTCTCATAATGAAAGTGCCCTATCATTATATTTATCGGAAGGATTTAAGAAAACGGAATCCGTTATCTGTTTTAATTATAAGTTATAATCAAAAATGCTCGAGTCTGAGCATTTTTTATTAAGTTTGTTAAAAAAATAACAATTTGAATTTCTTGTATCCTATTACCTAAATTTCTGTTATAATAAAAGAAATATTGAAAAAAGCGTTTAATTAATATTTTCGCAAAAAGGAGGGTAAAATGGCGCAAATATATGGTAAAATAGCACTAGTGGTCGGAGCATCTTCCGGTGTTGGCAAAGCATGTGCGGATTACCTGTTGAGTAAGGGTTTTACCGTGTATGGGACTTCGAGGAAAGCTAAATTTGGTGATATACGGGATAAAATTATGATGATTCCTCTTGATGTCACTGATGAAGAGTCGATTAAGCAGGCTGTTGAGTACATATACCAAAAAGAAGGCGCAATTCATGTTTTAATTAACTGTCCGGGCTATGGATTAGCTGGCAGTGTTGAAGATATAACTACTAAGGAAGCAATCGATTTGTTTAACACAAACTTTTTTGGAATTATGTCTTGTTGTCGTGAAGTGTTGCCGATAATGCGAAATCAGCAAGACGGATTAATCGTAAATATTACTTCGGTCGCCGGATTTATCTCGATTCCTTATCAATCAATGTATAGCGCAAGTAAATATGCTTTAGAAGCAATGACGGAAGCTTTAAGAATTGAGGTTAAACCTTTTAAGGTCAGAGTTTCGATGATTGCTCCCGGTGATATGAAGACTAATTTTGTCAGGGTTTATGCTAAGAACTCAGCTAATTCCGTCTATAAGGACCGTTGTGACAAAGCGATTGAGTCAATGATAAAATCTGAGGAAAACGGTCCAGGAGCTGAGGTAGTCGTTCGTGAATTAAAAAAGATTATTAATAAAAAGAATCCTTCCATAAGGAGAGTAGTTGGTTGGCAATATAAATTAATCGGGTTACTGGTACGTTTATTGCCAAAAAAAGTTGTGGAATTTGCGGTAACGAAAATTTATTAGGATAGGAGTATAGAAATCATGGATATTTTTCAAAAGTGTTTTGAATACACAGAGGCAAAAGAAGTAATGAAAGCTGGTATTTATCCATACTTTCACGTTTTGAATTCGGGGCAGGATACTGAAGTTTTAATTAATGGCAAAAGAACAATTATGATAGGTTCCAATAACTATTTGGGCTTAACTAGTGATGAAAGAGTTAAGGAAGCCGCCGTTGATGCGGTAAAAAAATATGGTTCAGGTTGTTCCGGCTCTCGCTTTTTAAACGGAACACTTGACTTGCATGTAAAGCTTGAAAAAGCATTGGCTGATTTTGTTCATAAAGATGACGTAATCGCATTTAGTACTGGATTCCAAGCTAATTTAGGGATTATTTCAGCCATTGCCGGAAGAAATGATTATATTATTAGTGATCGTCAAAACCATGCCAGTATCGTTGACGGCTGCAGATTAAGTTTTGCGAGAATGATTAAATATAACCATAGTGATATGGAAGATTTGGAAAGAGCGCTTAAAGCAGTTCCTGACAAATGTGGTAAAATTATTGTTTCCGACGGTGTGTTCAGCATGGAAGGTGATGTTTGTAAATTGCCGGAAATGGTTGAGTTGGCTGAAAAATATGGTGCGAGAATCATGATTGATGATGCTCATGGTATTGGTGTCATGGGTAAAACGGGACGTGGTACGGCAGAATATTTTGGACTTGAAGATAAAGTCGATATTATTGTTGGTACATTCAGTAAGTCACTTGCTAGTTTGGGTGGATTTGTGGCGGCTAGTGCGGATGTGATTCATTATGTCAGACATGTTTCCCGTCCGTTTATCTTCAGTGCTTCGATTTCACCATCAAACGCTGCAGCAGCGTTAGAAGCTTTAAGGATATTGGAAAGTGAACCTGAAAGAGTTAAAAGATTATGGGACAACGGCGATTATATGCGTAAGGGATTTAAGGACTTAGGCATTGAAATCGGTAATTCCGTAACGCCTATTATTCCGGTTATGACATACGGTGATTATGAAACATTCGTCATTGCCAGAGAATTACTAAATGAAGGTGTTTATGTAAACCCAGTAATATCTCCGGCTGTTAATCCTGGTGAAGCACTACTTCGTACAAGCTATACGGCAACTCACACGCATGAACAGCTAGATTATGCTTTGGACAAATTTAAAAAGGTCTTTAAGAAGTAAAAGACGGTTTTGACCGTCTTTTTTTGTATAATTTTCTAAGCATATTTAATAATAAGTTATGGAGGTATATTATGCTAAATGATTTTTCCACTGTGTCCATAACTTATAATGATGATGAGAGTAAAGCAGTTATAGAAGGACTGACTTTAATTAATGCGAGTAAAATATTTAATAAGGATGATTATGTTGTCATTGTTCCCAACTGGGTAAATATTGATAAACCTCATCCTTCAAGCGGTATTATCGTGGGACCGCAAACCTTACAATGTATTATTAAATGGGTCAAAAACAATAATCCTAAAAAAGTGGTTATCGCCACCGGTTCTGGCGGAGGGAACACTAAAGAGATTATGGAGAAGGTTGGCTATGATGCGATTATTAGAGAAGAAAATGTGGAGTTTGTCGATTTTAACGAGGGACCATATGATGAATTGGTGATAAACGGTACGGTCATTAAAGCATTAAAGGTAAATAAAATATTAAAGGAAAAAACAAAATTAATCTCCTTTACCCAACTAAAGCAACATGAGGAAGCAACAATGTCGGCATCAATCAAAAATGTGATGATGTCCATTCCTTCTACCGAGGAACATGGCACACCGAAAAAGAATTTGGGAATCCACGATGATTTGCATGATTTTATCGCGAAAATGGCGATGAAAATTAAAATCGATTTGTCAATTATCAGTTGTAATCCGGCCATGGTCGGAACCGGTCCGTCAAAAGGGGCTCCATATCATACGGGACTTGTCATATGTGGTAATGACCCCGTAAGCTGTGATACGGTTGGGGCACGGTTATTAGGTTACAAACCCCAGGCCATAACCTATTTATATCAGTTGGAAAAGGCCAAAATAGGCATTACCGATGTTAATAAAATAAAGATAAAAGGCTTGTCTTTAAGAGATGCCGAATTGCTTTTTTCCCGTAAGGTGTATCAAAACAATATTGCGATTGATAATAAGTAAAAAAAATGATGATTTTTATGATCATCATTTTTAACTTGCTTCGATTTCTTTAATAAATTTAGCTAATTCTTTTTCCAATATTTTGTCACTGTTGTCAATTATTTTCTTACTATATAGGTTGTGCGCTTCCTCACCGACGATATTTATCGTCATTACCGCGATACTTCTTAAAGTCGTTTCTAAAGTTGAAGTAAAGATAAAACGCCTTATCCAGTAGGCAGGATTAGCTATATTTAAAGCTGCTATCCCATAGCTTATCACTTTATCCACATGAAATTTTTTCGAAAACTGATATATTTTATTACTCTCAATTTGTTTCTTCGTTTCAAGAATATAAACAATTTGGGAAATTCTCACATTTTTTAAAAAGCTTATCACCTTGAAATCAAGTATTTGCTTAAGTCTTTGAAGTATTCTTTCATTCATATCGATGGCTTCGATAAAGCTTATTTCTAATTGGGGATTTTTACTGTTTGGGTAATAGTATTTGGCTATCTCATAGATTAATTCTTTAGTCAAATCCTGCATTAACGACATATTATTGGAAATACCAAGTCGGGTGGATTTGATTATTTGATTTTGTTTTTTGGCGATAATTTGCCGAATCGTTTCATTCTCAACGGTTGCTGTCTCCATGCATTTTTGTAAAAACCGTTTGTTTGTGAGGTAAATTGTAAGTGAAAAAAGTAAAAAAATAAAGATTATCCCAAGAAAAAAACCAAGAAACAAACTTTTTATGTCCATCTTATCACCTGAATGTTTTTTATCTATTATATCATGAACTAACTGGTAAAAACAAACGGATATGATAATTTCTGAATAATTGACAGTCTAACTATTGATTTAACTTTATTCGACAAGTAAAATTATAAGTAACAGAAAAATGAATTCAGGGGGAGATTTTATGTTTAAATTCGCCAAAGTAAAAAAGATGTTTGATGATGATGATCCAAAAATCGTCTTTTACCTTGAATCGAAAAAAGTTAATATGTCGGAAATCTTTAAAGATGAGGAAGATTTAATTGAAAAAAGTATTAGATATCATAAAAATACCATAGCCGAGACAGCTATAACCTATTGTACGAATATCAACCGTATTAATCAAAATGAACAAAGTTACTTAATGATTGCGGTATTATATGATAATTTTCCGATGTTTAAATTATTGTTGGAAAAAGGGATTAAACTCGATATATTGGACAATAATCGGGAATCCGTATTGTTTTATGTGATAAGAAATCAGAAATCCGAGTTTTTTGAACTATTATTAAAATATGATTTTGATATTAAGGGGTATAATGTAAAGGGCGAGAATGCCTTAATATCTGCTTATATAAATAACCGTAAGGAAATTTGTTTGTATTTACTTGACAATTCGATTTTTGTTAATCATCTCGATAAAGATGGCAATACGATTTTACATTATGCTTTGAATAATGATGATATCGAGTTTTCTTTATTACTAATTGAATATGGTGCGGATATCTTTATCAAGAATTATCTTCAGGTTGCTCCATTAGATATTGCGAAGGAAAAGGGCAAGGAAACACCGATTATTAATAAAGTAATTTATGGTATCAATCAGTTATTTGAAGAGGAAAAAAATGAAGAAATCGTAGAATTATTACTGGAATATGAAGATGTTACGGATTATGAACAATTTAACATTCCTTTTTTAATCGCGGTATTCGCGGTTAAATTTAATAATAAATTTATCTTTGACAAGATCTTAAAAAAGAGCGAATTACTTAATCATACTGATTATCGAGGTAAATCATTACTGATGTATTGCGTTGAATTCGGGATGTTTATCAGTGCCCGGAAAATTATTTATTTGGAAAGCAACTTAAATCTAACCGATGATAATCATAAAACCGTGTTATTTACCGTGTGTGAACAATTAATTGAAGCTAAAAACGATAAAAATAAACAGGAAGAATATAAATTGTTGTTTTCCGAATTATTGGACCGGAAAATCGATGTTAATTGTCAGGATAATGAAGGAAATACCATATTAATGGTGGCGATTAAAAACGGGCAATCCGCATTAATCAATCAATTGATTGAATATCCTTTTATTGATTTGAACATAATGAATGATGAAGGAAAAACGGCATTAATGCTCGCCTATGAAATGCAGGATGTAAAAACGTTGCAAAAAATTATTTCATCACGTAAAGCGGAGATAAACACCATGGATGTAAATCAGAACACATTGATGTTACTGACGCTTATTGATGATAATTTGGAACTCTTTGACGCCTTATTAAATTACGGTGCCGATTTAAATCTTCAATATAAAGATAACAAAACACTGCTCATGATAGCTTTACAAATGCAGAAGAAACGTTTTATCGCTAAAATCTTTGAACATCCTGAGTTTAATGTCGACTTACAGGATATTAACGGGATGACGGCGCTCATGTATGCGATCGAAAATCATGATTTACGCGTGGCGGAGGCCTTATTAAAGTGTGGTGCCGATGTCAATATTGTGGATAACAACGGAGATACGGCAATCTTTTATGCCTTAAGAAACGAAGATTTTGACATTGCGAAGCTAATCAGAAGTTATTCAGAAAATCAGGAGTGATGATATGATTTCCACGGATGTTCTCGTTATTGGTGGTGGTGCTTCGGGTATTATGGCGGCACTGGTTGCCACTGATTTAGGTGCCAAGGTGATGATTGTCGAAGGAGAATCCCGTATTGCCAAAAAGATCTTAACGACCGGCAACGGACGTTGTAATATCACTAACAAAAAAATCAGATATCCATATGTAAACTATCATAGTGATAATCCGCAATTTTTTCACTCCGTTTTAAATCAATTATCGGTTGATGAGACGATAGACTTGTTTAATATGTATGGCTTACCCATCATCGAATTGGATGAGGGCAAGTGTTATCCGCAATCCTTACAGGCATCGAGCGTGGTTGATATATTATTACTGAATATAGAAGAAAAAGCCATTCCCGTTTATTTAAACAGCAAAGTCGTTAAAATCGAAAAAAAACAGGATGTTTTTATCGTTGAAACCAATAATGAGGACAACAGGTTTTTTTACGCAAATAAAGTATTAATTGCCTGTGGCGGCTGTGCCGCACCAATGACCGGTTCTGACGGAAGTATCTATCAGGTAGTGAAAAAGTTAGGTCATAGGATCATTAATTCGACTCCGTCGATTGTTCAATTAAAACTTGATTGTACTTATTTGAAGGCTATATCAGGGGTCAGATTCGATGCTTTGGCTAAAGTATACATAGATGATGAGCTTAAAAGGCAGGAATATGATGAGGTGTTGTTCACCGACTATGGGATCTCGGGACCGGCGATACTTCAGTTAAGTAGATGTGCTTCAACCGGGTTAAGTAATAATCGGAAGATTAAGATTATTATCGATTTGTTTTCTAAATTAGGTTTTCAAGAATTGACCGATTATTTGGAAAACCGTTATATTTTATTCGGACACCGGAGTATATATCAGGCATTAATAGGCGTAATTCATAAAAAACTAATCCCTTCTATCATAAAAACTTCCGGTATCGATGATATCCATAAAACATGTGATAGTTTGTCGTATCAAGAAAAGGTTAATTTGTGTAAAGTATTAAAAAACTGGACTTTTATCTGTAATGGGACAAATGATTTTCATAACGCTCAAACGACAGTCGGAGGTGTCGATACTAAAGACATTGATTGTGATACCTTGGAATCAAAGCTTGTCAAAGGATTGTATTTTTCCGGCGAAGTCATGGATGTCGACGGTGACTGTGGCGGATATAATTTACAGTGGGCATGGAGTAGTGGTTATGTGGCAGGAAAAAATATAAGCAAGCCTTAAATCAATTCAGATTTAAGGCTTTTAGTTTGCTTTTATATAACAGCATCGTGTCTTTATATCCTTTATTTTTATAGATATGCATTAGATTAATGTAAATCCCGAATAATAAGTTGCTGTCATCCGTTAATTTTTCCACCTGTTCATAATAAGTGATGGCAGTATCATAGTCTTCCAATGCAAAATTAATATCGCCACAATCATATAGCGTATATAGGTATTCCATATTATTTGTTTTTTTCAGCTCTTTGAATAATTTTTGACTTTCAGTGTTATAATGCAACCCTCTGATAAGATATGCCATTTTATTTCTGGCTAAATACATCATATAATTAAACCGACCTATTATTGATAATAATGTTGCTTTTTCAAACGGATCGATTTCATCATATTCGATAAGCTTAATGCCATAAATAATTACCTGTTGATAATTACTTAATTCATAATACGCTTTAAACAAATAATGATTAATCTCATATAATTCCTTAGGATTTGTTTTATTCTCCAAAGCTAATAATAAATAAGGAATAGCTTCCTTATATTTTTGTAAATTTATTAATGTTTCGCCGTGGCTTTTAATAACATCCTGATATAATTCGTCCCCAAATTTTATTATTGCCAGTAGTTTTCTTTCCAGCTTAAAACATTTTTTATGCTTGGCTTTATTCTTATATACTAGAATTTTACCATAGTATTGCTTAATTTTCGCATTAATCATTAAATCCTCTCCTAATTAATCGTCTCCTATTAATCATATTTGGAAGGAACATCTTATTTTAGTATTTCTTGGCGGAGGGATTTTAAATGCGTTGTTTCTGAAGTTACAAAATCACTAATTTTATAGGATATTAGAAATTATTTGTTAATTTTTTTGTAATATGTAAATTAATTAAATAAAATGTAAAAAACTACCTCAAATAAGGTAGTTATTAATGAATAATAATCCGACTTATAAAAAATAAAACAATATTACTATTCATTTATTTTTGAGGTGAGAACAAATGAATAGTAATTTCATATTCATAATGGTTTTTAAGCTAATATTTTATGCAGTAAAGTATAATAATTATTATAATATTAACAATATAGATGGTGATGTGAATGTTTTTATCCGAAACTATAAACAATATAATCGAGAAAATACCCATGGGAGTTTACTTTATCGTTTTTATAATATTGTTATTTTGGGTGATTAAATTTATTTTTAAACATGTTTTTAACGCACTTTTGTTTCTGATAGTAATTTTATTATTATTAGTTGGTATCTCGACAATTATCAAAATAATGTAAAAATAAAAATCCACCAGTTTTGGTGGAATTTAAAAAGAGAGAGAAAAGTTTAAAAAATATCAAGGGATATTAGGAACATTTTATGATAGAAATATAGACATAAAATGGTGCCAGCGGCGGGACTCGAACCCGCAAGGATTTATGGTCCGGTGGATTTTGAGTCCACTGCGTCTACCAATTCCGCCACGCTGGCATGCTTATATATTATACAATTTACGAAAAAAAATGTAAAGATTTTTTTTGAAATTTTTTTATTGAATAATTTGGTAAAAATATTAGTAGGTGATAATATGAATACGACGGAAAAATTTTTTGAAGCTTTACTGAGTACGACCGCATCATTTTTTGTATTGTTAATATTAACCCGAATATTGGGGAAAAAACAAATGTCCCAACTGACGTTTTTTAATTATATAACCGGTATTACGATTGGGTCAATCGCGGCTAATATCGTGACACTCGAAGGTAAGGATTTTTTCTTAACAATCGGCTCGTTAATCTGGTGGTGTTTATTGACGTACATTGTGGACATAGTTGTCATAAAAATACCAAAGATAAGAGTGGTATTGGATGGTGAGCCGTCAATCGTAATCAAAAAGGGAAAAATACAATATGATACCTTAAAAAAGCTTCGTTTAGACATTGATAATTTACTTGTTTTAATGAGAGAAAGTGAAGTCTTTTCCATTACGGAAGTTGATTATGCGATTGTCGAAGCAAATGGTGGATTGACGATCTTAAAGAAAGAAGAACAAAAAAATGTGATAAAAAAGGATTTAAATGTTCCTTCACCGCAACCAAAATATATGCCTACTCATATTATCGTTGAAGGTGTCATAATTAAAAAGAGTTTAAAAGAACTGGACTTAACATATGATTGGTTATATGAGCAATTAGAAAAGAGTGGTGTTGATAAAATAGGGGATGTGGTATACGCCGAAATTCAGGCGGATGGTACTTTATATGTGGATAAAAAATAAGAGCATAATTAAAGTAAAGGAGCACCAAATTGGTTGCCCCTTATTTTTATTCTTCATTTAAACGAATTAAGGCGTATCTTTCAGAAACTCCGTCGTTTACTTCCCAATCAAGACTTAAACAGTAATCCTCGTTGTCATCATTTACCCGACAGAATGCCGGTAATTCTTTGTATGAAGCTTGAAATGCTTTATATATCGTCGTATTATGGATTTTTCCGTCCTTTGTCAGATCTGATTTTAAAATCCCGGAAAATGTTCTGTCTTTAAAAATTGTTATTTCCGTATCCTCAATACTTTCAGGATAATCATTCACATTTATGTAATAGCATTTTACTCCCGTATATTTATAATGAGGTTTATTCCATTTTGTTTCAACTTTATATTGATTGAAGCATACTTCGTTATAAAGTATATCCTTTAAACTGTCATCGGCTTTAATGGCGGTTAAATCAGGTTTCTCGGTTTCTTTTGGAGAGGAACAACCCGTTAGTAATAATGTTAACACAACTATAAAACATATGCTTAAGATTTTCTTCATTTTATCCCCTTCTAATCATAATCATTCTTATTAATTATCATATCTTAATACTGTGTTATTTGTCAATATTTGGTAAGATTATTGTTAAATTGCTGGTCTTTTATTTTTAAATATTATATGATATTATTTAAATAATGATGTTTATGTGAGGTTTTGATGATGAATAACATACCGATTTATCAGATAATAGAAAACGATATTAAACAGAGTATTAAAGAAGGATTGCTTCAGCATGGCGATATGATACAAAGTGAAAATGAGTTAAAAGAAAAATATAATGTATCCCGGATGACGGTGAGACAGGCACTGAATAATTTGGTGAATGAAGGATTTTTATATAAACATAAAGGAAAAGGTACTTTTGTTAACACCTTGAAAATTGATAAGAAGATACAAGGTTTGTTAAGCTTTACTGAAGAAATGACTCTCATGAATCATAAGGTTACTAATAAGATAATTTCAATTAAGCTAATACCTGCTTTAGACGAGGTCAGTGCGAAATTATATTTAAATAGAAATGATATGGTTTATTTCATCGAAAGAGTACGATATAGCGATGATATACCGGTTTTATTTGAACAGTTATATGTGCCGCAAAGTTTATTTAAAGTAATTAACGAGGAGATTATGAAGGGATCATTTTATCATTATGTTGAAAAGGTGCTTCACTTAAAGATTAATTTTAGTATTCAAACGATTGAAGCCAGATTAGCTACTCAGGAGATTGCCCAATATTTAGAAATATCCAAGACTTCACCTGTTTTACACATATCGCTTAATTCTTTTTTAGATAACGGACGCCCTTTTGAATATGTTAAGTCGTATTATCGGGCTGATCAGTATCGTTTTATTCAGCATGCTGTCCGCTAGGACTGGCATGCTTTCTTTTGTGTGCCAGGCATGGCATATAACTAGGTGGTGCAAGTCCACTGTGGGGGTACTCATCAACCAACCACTAAGGAAGCGCAAGGTATCCATCG
>JAWLBU010000036.1:0-25817 GCA_041687555.1 Haloplasmataceae bacterium
ATTAATTAATAAGCAAAAAGGTCTAAGCATTTCTGCTTAAACCTATTAAGTCAGGATATTGGAAATTTATTTACCAACACCATTTGACAAAGAACTAAAAAATCCTACGTAAAATTACGGTAGGATTTTTTGCTTTTTATATAATATTTTTTTGATAAATTTCAATTAGTCCTTCGTATATAAGGTATTTGTCAAGCGTTATTTGATGTTTGCAGTAAGGGATAATATATTTGGCTAATCCGCCGGTTGCTACCACAAAGCATTTTTTTCCGATTTCTTCTTCGATTCTGTCGATCATACCATCGATTGCGGAAGCGGAACCAAAAATAATACCTGATTGCATACAAGCGACTGTTTCCTTTTCGACCACCCGTTTAGGAGCTTTTAAATCTATATGGGGTAATAAAGCAGTCTTCGTCACTAAACCAAATAAACTGGTTTCCACTCCGGGAATAACGGCACCGCCATAAAATGAATTAAAATCAAGTAGCGTTATTGTGGTTGCCGTCCCCATATCGATTATAATACTTGGTTGCGGATATTTTTTCATGGCTCCCACGGCACTTGCAACTAAATCAGCACCGATTTCCTTAGGATTATTTAACTTAATATCTAATCCCGTTTTTATTCCCGGTACGATTATTAACGGTTTTAGATTCAAGTATTTAGTACAGAAGGTATTCAATAAGTTTGTGATGATTGGTACAACGGATGCTATGACGATGCCATGAATTGTATATTTCTCTATCAGATTATTTAAAATAATTGAATATTCATCGGCAGTTTTATTGATATCCGTTTTAATTCGCCATTTATTTATTAAATTATCTTCATCATAAACTGCAAAGCTGATATTACTATTGCCAACATCAAATAATAATAACATGTTTCCACTTCCTAGTCGTTAATTTGTTTGATTAAATCATCCTTATTATCACTATATATTTGGTTTACTCTTCTTAATGCAAGGATAATAGCCGTACCGATTAGACCACTGATAATTGCTTCGGCAATTGATGATGTTAAAAAGATAAAACCGATAAATTTAAGAACATCGGTAATAAAATTAATTTCCCATGTCGTATTGAAAAAGGCAAGTTCGATTGTTTCCGTTCTTATATCCAGATATAATGCTCTTTCTAGATATATGACATTCATGAAATGGAAAAATAATGTTCCTAGTACAAGAATTGAATGTAAGAATGAACCGAAAACACATGAAATAAAGACATTCACATATTCATTCTTGAAATAATTTTTCATATTTTCATAAAATAAGGCTGTAACATAAGGAAATAACATTCTAGGAACAACCGATATGGAAGGGTCCCTAAATAAGAAATCAATCGTAAATGGTACTTCCCCAACCTGTGTGTAAGCTACTATCAATGTCGTTATCCCAAAGATAGCACCTGTTAATATACCTAGTTGCCGATTTAGATAAATCGTCGCAACAATTACGGGTATATGAATAATGGTGAAGCTAATAGGTCCAATTCTAAATAATCCGAGGTTTGGCACAAAGCCAAGAACTAAGATAATTGCCATTAGCATGGATAAATAGACTAAGTCTCTGGTTCTTTGATTACGCAAAATAAAATCTCCTTTCCAGCTCTTTTTCAAGATGCCAATAAAAATAAATTAATTTTACTTGTTCGACTTATTATTCATAATATCGACAAGATTTAAATTTATATGCAAAAAATCTTTTTGCACTTTTATTATATTCTAAGACCCATATAAGAATCAACTAAAATAACTACATAACCATAAAAAACTTTTAAGGATCCTTTTATATTTTATAAATAGTGAAAAATGATAAAATGAAAAAAATCTAGGTAATTTAAGTTAAAATTTACCAACAATTTAAGACCATATTATATCATTACATATAATCCTCAGTCATGAGGATTTTTTCATGTTATTTTGTATATTTATCTGGGTAGTTATCATATATTGTAGTAGGGTGGTGTTTATATGAAAGATAATAAACCATTACTTTTTATCAATAGTGCACAGTCAAAAGAATTTAAAGATCAAAACCAATATGTTTATGATAGCCGTTTTGATAATAAAAACTTAAAAATATTCCAGGAGATAAAAAAAGAGCCGGAAAAGGCCAAAGAGACAAAAAAAGTCGAATTTGACGTTATTAAAGAAGAAGTTCCAAAGGAGGAAAAAGCTATAGAGGATATCGATTCCGGTGAGGATGAAATAAAAAAAAGGAAACTAAGAAATAAAATGGAATTATTGAATAAACGGGCTAGATTAGGTCGTTATGTGTTTGTGTCGGTAGAAATTGAAGGCAAGGTTTATGAAGGTTATTTTATGAGGTTGCTAAGTAACTCGATCATTCTTAATGTCGGTGAAGAAGAGATGGAAATACCAATAAATGATATTAGAGATATTATCATTTTAAAAGTATAAAAATCCTATTACGGATGTAATAGGATTTTTAATATTAGGCAGCTCCGTTCGCCATTACTGGTGTACAACCAATAAATACATCTGGTAGACACTGAATACCGATAAATTCACATAAGTCAACAGTCACACAAGCGTTAGTGCCGATAAAGACACCATTCATAATGACAATGGCTCTTAAGACAGCACAGCAATCACCGTCGACACTTTCGACACGGAAAATAGTGGTAGTTGTTCCGGGAGCAGTCACTGGATCAGGTGCTATTGCAAATGGTTCACCGTTTTCTAGAAATAAAATAAACGGACGAGTGTTAAAGGAATTAACCCCTGGAACATTCATACCTAATTGAGGTGCATCACAGCTTATACAGCAGTCTGAAGCAAATTTACGCTGTAATTTATCAATAAATCTTACCTGTCTACATACACAGCAATCCTCTCTTTCCCTTTCGCGATTTTTACGGCATTCTTCAATGTCTGGTCTCCTTATTTCAATTGACATATAATCGCTCCTCCTTTCATATTTAAAATATGAAAGGATTATTATTAAGTATAGACAATGGTAATTTTAAACACTAAAAATTACGAAATAGTGTGATACCTATAGATTTTAACACATTTAAAATGTGATATTTAATTTTTAATATATAAATGATATAATGTGTATAGTATTAAAAAAGTGGAGGTACTGATGAATATAGCCTTAATAGCTCATGATAAGAAAAAAGCGGAAATGGTGGAATTGGCCAAGAAATTTGAACATATATTGCAAAGACATAATTTATATGCCACGGGAACAACGGGTTTACATATAATGGGTGAGACGGATTTGAAGTTAAATCGCATGAAATCCGGCCCCTTGGGTGGTGACCAGGAAATTGGTGCGATGATTGCCAATCAAAAAATAGACATTGTCTTATTTTTAAGGGATCCGTTGACAGCTCAACCTCATGAACCCGATGTTAGTGCTTTGTTACGGTTATGTGATGTGTATAACGTTGCGCTGGCAACAAACAGAAACACGGCGGAGAAATTATTGGACAGTATTAAAGATGAATAAGGAACACACTTTTTTTCGGTAAATTAGGATTGTGCCTAATCATTTTAGATTTGCGCCTATATGATAATAGGGAAAGGAGAAATCTAAATGAGTATGCCTAACATACCGCCAAAAATGTGTACGGATATTAATATTGACAGGAAGAGTTTAATCGATTTATTATTAATGTCGATAGCCTTGGAAGAGCTCAGTTTAGCGCATATTGTTAACGCAGAGGGTGAACTCTTACAATTATATGCTCAGCAATTAACTAGTGGAAAAACAGTTGATAAAAATGAGTTGATGAAAATTAGTCGAAGTGTGGCTGATATTTTACGATTAGTTTTAGAAAAAGAACAGTCACTAAAAGAAAAGCTTCGCTATGTAATTCAATTTCATGATGAAAATTTTTAAAATACAATCTAGGATAGATTGTATTTTTTCCTTAACTGGGCGTTTTAAATAGGCAAATGTAATCTCTGGGTAATATCATAATGTAGAAGGAGGGATTATATGGGGAGGTTCAATATTCCTGACAAGGACGAAATAAATAAGATAATTGATGAATCTCTCAAATTAAATAAGGATTCCACACACAAGCTTTTTAATGTGGAAAATCTTTTTAAGCAATTTTTACGCAAGTCGCAATCTACTCCTCCTTGTGATTCGAAATTTGATAAAGGAAATACATCTATCTTTTATGGATTATTTGTTATCCTAGTGATAGCCTGTTGTATTATTCATGCTAATAAGTGAAAAAAGCATCCTCGATACTTTCTAAGTAATATCTTTGATGCTTTTTTATGTTAACAAAAATCATGTCTATCTATAAGAAAATCAATAATATCTTCAAGTTTAAATTCCAACAACATTTCTTTCTTAATTGTTGTTCTTAGTAATCTTTCGACTGAACGATTACCTATTAGTAATTCATGGAAATCAGGGCGATTATGAAGAATAGTTTGTAATTTTTCTGCCTCAGCATTTTCTAAATGCGCAAGACTTAATTCTTCTAAACCAATAGAAGCAAGTAATAGATTAATAACATCTTTACGATCTAGTTTTATTTCCGGTTTTATATCATGTACATTAGGCATTGACATATCTTGCCACCTCCTTTATTTCTTTATATAGTATGAGATATGGAATAGTATTAGATAGTGTTTTTGACAAATATAGTCTGATTTAATCAAAAATATGTTTTTATTTCGGTTAAAATATCTTCTGGTTTATGTTGGAGTAGCATATCCTTTTGTAAGATTGTGCGTAATATTCTTGTTATACTGATATTACTTTGTATTAATTCATTAAAGCTTGGATTATTGCCGATTACATAATCAAGATTATCTCCCAGGGCATTTTCAATATGTGTAAGACTTAATTGTTCCAATCCAATAGAGATGAGTAATAATAGTAAGACATCTTCCTTTTTTAACTTAATATCGGGTATTATATTCGGTATATTAGGTAAAGACATGAAATCACTCCCTTTATATAATATGATATTTTCTTTATTATGCATCATAAAAAAAGCACTAAGTACTTTAACTTTAGTGCCGTTATATTATATTTTGAAAACACTAATACCTTCCAAACTAGTAATCGCATATACTGCGTTTCCTTCGTTATTTTTTACCCAGATCAGGAAGTCACTTTCCACACGCAGGAATACACCTCTATCCTGATGACCACTAGCTGCTATGACGTGAATCTGATCACCTTCTACCAAAGCATCAAATGCATGCATTATATCATCTCCCTAACTCATTATTAGTATATGTTTTTTTCCTGATTTTGAGATTATTATAGTATTTATTGTAACTATTCACATAAAATAAATAAACTCTGTAAAATACAGAGTCTATATTGTTAACTTATAGTCTTGTAATGCTAATTGCATCCAGGCTGGTAATCGAAATGAATGATGAGTTGGAAATTGTTCTAGCCCAGATAAGGAAACCATCGCTAAATCTTAGGAATACACCCTGTTCACATATTCCGGCAGGTGTTTGTACCAGTATTGGGTCACCTTCTTCTAATCCTTCTATTCTTCTGTCACGATCCCTATCTCTGTCCCTATCCCTGTCGCGATCACGGTCTCTGTCAGGACATAATGATGGGGCAATAGGCCGATTAAAAAATGCATTATTGTTTGGGAACACGTTCATAGTTTCACCTCCATGTTTACCTCATTATATTAAATGCTTATGGGAATAATATGGATGGATATTTGTGATATAATTAAGTAAAATGTATATATATACTTATACTTTTATCCTATTTATAAAATTTAATAATTTGGAAATAAGTATTGATATATTTTGAAAAAACGATAAAATAATAACAGGAGGTATTATATGAAAAAAGCAAACTTAACCAATTTCCTAATAATTATGATAATCTATTCGTTGTTTTACATCGTAAACTTATTATTAAGACAAAATGATATAGATATCTATTTTGATTTAGGCATTACGGATGGATTAAAAATTGGTTTATTGATAATTTTCTACTTGTTAATGATGATTACTAGTGTTTTATATTCATCAAAAAAGGTGTTTGATTTATATATTAGACACATCCGGAGAACGAAGTTAATTAATTCCAGGTACTACTTAGTTATTGCATCATTATTAACCTGTTATTTATTTTTATTGTTTAAAGTAGAATATTATTACTATTTTGGTAGTATAATTCTATTATATTTAATCTATTTTATCAGTTTATACCTATATGATAATCACTTTGTCAATAAACAACAAAAAACGACGGTAATCGTTAATGATGAGGTAGTTGAAAAGTTCCTTAATCTACTTGGCGGTAAGGATAATATTATATCCGTATCATATGAATATAGCCGTTTAAAGGTTGAATTAAAAGACGTTAAGAAATTAAATCTAGAGGAAATCAAAGAACTGGGAGCTAGGGGTGCTTTTGTGGCCGGTAATAAATTACAGGCAGTCATCGGCAGTAATGCTTTTGAATTGGAAAGCGCGATTACTTCGTATATATCTCATGTGAAATAGTTGTAAATCTTATCAGTATGGTGTAAAATAGAATAAAAAAAGATAATAAAGGGGAGACCAAATTATGCAAAAAAAATTTATCGTTACAGATGAAGCAGGAGTACATGCTCGCCCTGCGACTAAATTAGTAAATACGGCAAGTAAATTCGCTAGTGAAATCTCACTAGAATATCAAGGACGAAAAGTTAATCTAAAGTCGATCATGGGTGTAATGTCTTTAGGTATTCGTCAAGGTGCTGAAATTACGATTATCGTTGAGGGTGACGATGAACAAGAAGCACTGGTAGCTATTGAGCAAGAATTAAAAGATCAAGGTATCAGTAGATAATTATTAAATGGCTGACTATGAAGTCAGCTTTTTAATTGTAGTTGATTTTTTAAAAATTAGTGATATAATAAATAAAGTCATAAAAAACACCTCAAGGGAGGATTATAATGAAAAAAATTGGTTTTATTGGATTAGGTGTAATGGGAAATCCAATGGCTGAACATTTGTTAGATAAGTATCATGAATTATCGATCCATACAAGAACAAAGAAAAAAGCCGAGAACTTAATTGCCAAGGGTGCTGTTTGGTATGATTCAGTAGCCGAATTGGCGCAACACTGTGATGTCATAATAACGATTGTGGGTATGCATACTGATGTTCAAGATATTTATTTAGGAAAAAGCGGATTAATCAACTCTTGTAATCCTAATACTATTTTAATTGATATGACTACATCATCACCTACACTAGCCAAGGATATATATCAAAAAGGACTGAATAAAAATATATATGTACTTGACGCACCTGTTTCAGGTGGTGACATCGGCGCTAAAAATGCGACATTGTCCATTATGGTAGGCGGGGATAAACAAATTTTCCTTGATTGTAAGGAGATTTTTGAGACTTTAGGAACGAATATCGTTTATCAGGGACCTGCCGGAAGCGGTCAACATACTAAAATGGTAAATCAGATTGTTATTGCCGGTAATATGATTGGAATGGTTGAAGCAATAGTGTATGCCAAACAGGCTAATCTTGATGTAAATACCGTTTTGGAAAGTATTTCCAAGGGTGCTGCCGGTAGTTGGCAATTGACCAATAACGGTCCGAAAATACTTAATAAAGATTACACACCGGGCTTTTATATCAAGCATTTTATGAAGGATATTCATTTAGCTCAGGATGAGGCAAGAAATGTGGCGCTAGATTTACCCGGCTTAGATTTGGTAGAAAGTTTATATGCCAGTTTGATGGAAAATGGTTATGGTAATTTAGGTACACAGGCCTTAATTAAATATTATGAGGATGAAGAATTTTAAAAAGACCTATCAAGGATAGGCCAAAAAATAAAGACCTATCATATGGATAAAATGTCAGTATGACATTTTATCCTTGATAGGTTTTTTTATTTATCAATAAATGAAGAATAAGGCATAGCGCTTATAATTTAATACCGGACGATATCTTTCTTTATAAAAAGCAAGTCCCTTACTTCCCAAGTCACTTCCCACATTTATCGTATTCACATTAGGATTTAGCTGGTTTATAACTTTAGCGATTTCGGTAGTCAATTTTTCGGATAATCCGATATAATCTTTATTAAATTTGGTGATACAGCCCCAAGCTTCACCAGTAGGTAGTATTTCAGCGGAAATCATGCCGATTATTTTTCCGCCTAATTCGATAACCAAGATGATATGACCAAGTTCCTTGTAATGTTTGATTATTGGTTCAAAATAAAATTCATCAATTATCTTTTTGTATTTTTTTCCGGATGTTTCTTCCCATATTTCACCTAATTTAATAACCTCTTCATAATCCTTAGGTTTATAAAATCTCAGTCTCGCTTTCGGATAGGTTTTATTAAATTTATTAATCTTATTTCTGATATTTGCGTAATCTTTACCGTATAAACTTACTAATTTCGGTATTGAATAGTGCCTTTCAATTCCTGTCAATTTTTCTTCTCTAAAATAATTGTTAAATTGCGGATATTGTTTCAGAAAAGCAAGTTGTGCTTCATTAAGCGGGTTAACCGTCGATTTATGGGAAAAGTTAGTATCATTGTTCCATTCTAAACAAAAAATAGCACATTTGATTAATACTTCGGTTACCTCTTTTGCGTTACCTTTTCCAAAAGGTAAGCAAGGCATGTATAATCTTCCCGAATTCGTTAGTATAAAGGTTACCAACATATCATCGACATAAGCTTTAAATACTGTTAGTTTATCGGAATTGGTGTGTGCCCAAATATAGGTAAAATTTCCTGACCATACATTAGCCTTATACTCTGTCTGTTTGATAAATAATGCATAAGTTTCCTTATCACTTAATGTCACCTCACTCATTCTCCATAGGGAATAGTAAGGATTGTTTTTAAAGTGATAAAGTAATTTATCCATATATGACACCTTCTTTTTTTTTTCAACTTGCTTTATAATATGAATTTGCGCTTGTTTCTGCATAAGTTAATTGATTGATTTTATATCTAATTTTAACCTATACCATTAAATAATCCATTCATATACTATATAGAAGTTATAAGTATAAGAAGGTGTAAGAAGTGAAATCATTGGATTTAAATATGTTATGTAAATTACTTGATATTAAAACAGTTAGTGAGAAGCCGATAATGATTGATCACATAAAAACATCGGTACTTGATATTGATCATAATACCGTAATTTTTAATCTACATAAAACTCATACATTAAATATCAGACGGCTGGAAAATTTTGAAAACTGTTATATCATAACCGATCAACCCATCTTAAAAAGCTATCGACATCTGAAACATCGGTTCTTGTTTGTTTTTGATATTGAAAAGGCCTATGATAAATTTATTGATTATTATCGCTCTTTATATAATAATATAAAAACAGTTGCGATAACCGGTACCTGCGGAAAAACAACGACAAAAGAAATGATTAAGCAGGTTTTGGAAAAAAAATATCAAACAACGGGAACTATCTTAAGTAAGAATTCATTGCGGTTTAACCTTGATTATTTACTTGATATTGATGAATCAAAGCAATTTGGTGTCTATGAAACAGCACTTACGGACCCCGGTCAAATCATTTACAGTGCCAAATTTTTTAAACCGTCAGTGGGAGTTATTACCAATATCGGAATTGATCACTTAAGCGGTTGTAAAACAATGGATAATTATATTCTCGCAAAAGGAGAAATGCTTGCGGCTTTAGAAAATAAGGGTACATTAATTATTAATAGCGATGATGCAAATATCAAAAAAATTGATTTTTCTTCATTTAGGGGAAAAATATTAGGATTTGGCATTAAGCATAAAACAGATTATTATGCTTCCGACATAAAATATCAGGATGATATGATTCATTTTAATTTAAACCATAAAAACAAACAATATGAAGTTAAGGTACCGGGAATCGGAGAGCATAATGTTTATAATGCTTTAGCCGCACTTGCCGTCCTTGATGTTCTAGGAATGGATTTGAGTCTTGCTGTTAAATATTTGGCATCTTATAAACATATCAGAGCACATTTGGAAAAACTGGAGGGCTTAAACGGCAGCACAATTATCGATGATACATGGAGTTCTAATCCGACTTCTTTGCATGCCGCGTTTTCCGCGCTAAAGGATACAAAGGTGACGAAGGTGGCGGTTTTAGGTAATATTTCATATCTAGGAGATTTTGTCTTAGAACAATGTAAGAATATCGCCAAAATGGTGGTAGATTATAAAATCGATTATTTGGTGACAATTGACGCCTTTTCTAATCGAATCGGCGAAGAAGCCATTAAATTAGGAATGGAGCGAAATAAAGTTTTGCATTGTAAAAATGAGGAAGAACTAAAACAGGTACTGACCGAATTATTACGACCAAATGTCCTGGTACTATTTAAAACTTCGATGTTTGATCGGAAAATAAAAACGATTATTAAACAATTTATAAAAGAAGGTAAAGATCAATGAAAACAATCGTGTTTATCGGTACGCAAAAATCAGGTTCAAGTCGTGAGGCTATAAAGGCAGCCCAAGAACTAGGCTACTTTACGATATTATTGACGGATAACGAGAAGCAGATTGCGCAACGTGAAGAATATCCCGATGTTCATTTAATGATTAAGTGTGATTTAAATGATATTAAGGCTTTAAAAAATACGATCGAGGAAATAAGAATAAACGCTTTTGAGATAAAAGCAATTGTAAGCTTTGTCGATTCGCATGTTCATACCGCTTGTTTATTATCAGATATTTTCGGAGTTAAGAGTTTTACCACAAAAGCCGTTTATAACATGGAAAATAAATTATTATCGAGGAGATGTTTGGAAAATACCAATTATATTCCTAAATATATGGTGATTGATCCTAATAAAACATATACCGAACTAGAAATTGAAAATTTTCTGCCCGGGGTTTTAAAATCACCAAATTCAACCGGTTCTAAAGATGTTTATAAAATAAATAATTATGAAGAATTTATTAAACAAGTGAAGAATATCAGAAACAAATATCCGGATAAATCGATTCTACTGGAGGAATATTTAGCGGGACCACAATATTTGGTTGAAGTATTAGTAATAAAGAGTGAGATCATTATTATGGCAATCGTTGAACAAGAAATATCGTATATAAACGATCATTTTATCGTCACGGGTTATTATTTAGTGATAGACCATCAGGATTCATTCTTCCAGCAATTAAAGAAAGCAGTTCTGGAAATCGTTTATTTACACGGATTAAGAAACGGAAGCTGTCATTTGGAAATGCGTTATGTCAACGACAATTGGAAGTTAATCGAGATTAATCCGCGAATCTCCGGCGGCGGTATGAATCAACTGATTGATGCCGCATATGGGGTTAATTTAGTTAAGGAAACATTAAAAATCTTACTTAATAAGTTCCCGGACATAAAACCAAAATACAAAAGACATGCTTATATACAATACGCAACCGTATCAAAGGAAGGTTATGTACTTAAGATAACAGGGAAAAAAAGAGCGCTTAAGAAAAAAGGTGTCCTGAAGGTATATGTGAAACCGCGGAAAGGTAATTATGTCTATTTACCTAAATCGATGGGAAATCGTTACGCTTATGTCTTGGCAGTGGGGAAAAGTAAAGAGGACGCAATGTTCATCGCCAAAAATGCCTTAAATGAGATCCAATTTGTCATCAGTGAAAATAAAAATAGCGGTTAAGCCGCTATTTTTTAAAAATATGTGTATGGTCTCCTGTAATAATAGCTGTAAGGAGATCCAACTACGCCCTGATAAGTATTAAATGTGTATGGTGAAGGAAGTGGGTAAGGATAAGGAAAAGGTGTAGGAAGCGGATATGGATAAGCAAATGGTCCAAAGAATGGTGGACAGCATCTACGACCAAAAAATCCACCCGCCCATAATGGCGCTGTTATCGCAAGCCCGGCAAGAAAAGGTAAAAAACGGCCTTCACCATCACTACGATATGAAATGGGGAAATATTGATTTTCGTTCATGATTTGCCTCCTAACTTCGTATTTATATCATTAGTCTATGTGCACTATGATATTTTGCATAGGAATAGTACCTATTTCATTAGAAAAAAATTTACAATATCCGATAATTTATGTATAATATTAATATTGAAACAATTAATTAAATAGGGGAATCAAAATGAAGTATTTATTTGCGGTGAATCCGGTATCCGGTAAAAATAAAGCTAAAGTAAAAATGAATCAATTGGGATTCTTGCTTAAAGAGCACAAAATTGATTTTATTACTTATGAGACACAACCTTATCACTATGCGGATGATTTACGGAAAATTATTATGGAAAATGATATAACACATGTATTTGCGGTTGGTGGGGACGGAACGGCTCATGAGGTATTAAATGCGGTAGTGGGCTTAAATGTGTTTTTCGGAGTAGTTCCCTTTGGCTCTGGAAATGATTTTGCGCGTGTGTTAAAATTACCTAATAAAATAGATAAAGTTTTTGAAATGATAAATGCGAATGATTATGTAGTTATTGATGTGGGAAAAGTTTACGATCGCTATTTTCTAAACTATATCAGTTTTGGATTTGACGTTGAAATATTAAAACAGTCAATCAGACTAAAGAAATTTTTCAAAAGTGGTTTTGCTTATATCGTAGCTTTAATTAAGACATTAATTAATTATAAATGTAAGACATATAAGATTAACAGTGAGGAGAAAAAGCTGTATTTATCCACTATTCACAACGGTAAATTTTATGGTGGCGGAATGAAGATCAATCCGTTTGCGGAAATTAATGACGGTATTTTAGATTTATGTACCGTAAAAAAAATATCCAGACTTAAATTATTATTGTTATTCCCATCGGTATTCTCCGGTAAACATTTTAAGTTTAAAAAGATCGTTAATTTTTGTAGTAAAAGGAAATTTATCGTCGAAACAAATGATGAAACAGTATCATGTGGGATTGATGGCGAACTGTATGAGTTTTCTTCCCCGATTGAAATCAATATCGTACCTGAAAGTGTGAAAATGATTCGTTATAAAAGCAATTAATTGCCCGGCAATATAGTTGCTTTTTTTGTTTATCCAAATAACTTTTTTTTCTTGTATGAATTAATTAACTATAAATAACTAAATTTAAGATTTAAATTGATAACAAGATAGAAGTCATTTCCATAATTCGCGTAAGTCCATAATATACAATAGTTTTATATTAGCATAAAAGGAGGGATATAATGATAGTGATTGGTATGTTACATCATAGGAAAAATCCACATACGGTAAAAAAAGCCTATGCTTACGCAGCAGTTGCCAAAGCGGAAGGTGCAGAGTTAATCTTTTTCTCTCCTAAAATGGTGGATTTTAATGAAAGAATAATTCAAGGATATCAATATAAAGAAGGTTCATGGGTACAGGTTAATAGTCGTTTTCCCGATGTTATTTATAATGCGGGCAGCCCTGAAAAATTGAAGAAATCGGAAATGATTATTAACAGATTAAAAAAATTAATCCCTTTTACCACACATTCAATAGGTAATAAAATGTCCGTATATAATCGTTTACAAGTTGACGGAACCTTTTCACAGTATCTGATACTTTCACATATAATCTTTAGATTACCACAATTTACCGGTTATTTAAATAAATATAAAAAAATAGTGTTTAAACCCGTTAATGGGCATAAGGGACAAAATGTCACATATATAGAGATTAGGGATGATAAGTATTATGTTTTAAATAAAGAGATTAATACATTGCTTTCGGAAAAAGAATTACTTGATTATGTAAAAGCAAAACTTGATGAGGAAAGTTATTTGGTACAGCCATATATTAAAAGTAGGACCAAAAATGGTAATCCTTATGATTTTCGATTGCATACGCAAAAAAATGGCAAGGGTGAATGGGTGATTACCGCAATTTATCCGCGTATCGGTCCGGTTAATAGTATAGTGTCAAATATCAATAGCGGAGGAGCAACAAATTATTTGGAGCCATTTTTAAAACAGGAGTTTCCTAACGAGCATTTTGATATTAAACAATATCTGGAGCAATTCAGCTTGAAATTATCCAAAAAAATGGATGAGCTACAAAAAAAATACTTTAATGAATCACTTGATGAGTTAGGAATTGATGTCGGTCTTGATGAAAAACATAAAATCTGGATATTTGAAGTAAATTGGCGCCCGGGATGCCCGCCGGCCTTTTATCTGGAGCTTGATGTGGTCAAGAATTTAATCAACTATGCCATCTTTTTAGCGAAACACAGAAAAGAGTGAGCGATATGAGTGCTATCGTTTTTATCTGTACGCAAAGGTCCGGATCTAGTAGGGAAGCATTAAAGGCTGCAAGAAATTTAGGGTATGAAGTTATATTGTTGACCAATAGTCTTATTCAGGTTCGAAGTGAGGAATTTCCCGAAGTAAAAGAAATGGTATTATGTAATATAGAGGATATTGATGATATTCGTAATGAAATAAAAAAGTTGCAAAAGTATGGATATGAAATTGTATCAATCATTTCCTTCATTGATTCCTATGGATATACGGCAAGCATCTTGGCTGAAGAATTCGGTGTGGGTTGTTTTACCGCCGAAGCCATATTAAAAATGCAGGATAAGACATCATCCAGGGAGTGTTTAAAAAATACACCGTATGCACCGTGGTTTAAAATAATCAATAATAAAACTGACTTTCAAATAAGGGATGCCAAATATCACTTACCGCTTGTCGTTAAAGACCCGCATTCAACCGGTTCCAAGGACGTCTATTTAGTTAATACAACCGACGAGTTATACAATAAAATCGACAGACTGTTAAATAACAGTTACCATGAAGTGATTGTCGAAGAATATCTGGAAGGTCCGCAATATTTGGTGGAGACTCTGGTGGAAAATAAAAAAGTCCATATTGTCGCTATCATCGAACAGGAAATATACCTTTATAAAGGACATTCAATCATTATCGGATATGGATTAAAGCATAATCTGCCGCAGGAATTTGAAAAATCACTAAGAAATGCGGTAAATGATATTATTAATTTACACGGTATGGAAAATGGCTCATGCCATCTGGAACTGCGTTATGTCAATAATTCGTGGAAATTAGTGGAGATTAATCCGCGCATATCCGGTGGAGGAATGAATGAATTTATTCGTTATGGACTCGGAATTAATTTAGTGGAAGAAACATTGAAGTTAGCCTTAAAAGAACCGCTCAATCTAGAACCAAAGTTTAATATGTATACAAATGCCCAATACTTAATTTGCTTTTTGACGGGAAAATTAATTAAAGTGACGGGAAGAAATGATGCGATAAAAAGTGATGGTGTTATTTCGGTTTTTATTAAACCAAGACGGGGGCAGATGATCTATCCTCCGGTGTCAATGGGATATCGTTATGCTTATGTGATTGCTAATGGTCAAAGTGAAGAAGATGCTAAGTTAAATGCGAAAATCGCCATTAATAAGATAAAACTGCATGTGTTAAAAGAATAAAGAAGATTAAAGACTCAAAATGGGTTTTTAATCTTTTTTTATTATAAGCATATGATTGGAAAAATAATTGATCTTTTTTTATAATATAAAAGAATCGAAAGAGAATTTCGATTTATAAATACATTATTCAAGATTTATTGAATAAAATAAAATTGATATTATAGGAGGTTAAGAATGGAAAACGAAAACAAATTATATGTAACTGAAGCTAAAGTGGGTGAATTAGCACCTTTATTTGAAATGGATGCTGTTTTACCTAATGGAGAAGGATTAGAACGTTTTGGAAAGGTTGATATGGAGAAGATTTTAGAGGAAGGTAAATGGATTGTCCTCTATTTTTATCCACTCGATTTTACCTTTGTCTGTCCGACAGAAATCAGAAGATTTAACGAATTATATCCGAAATTTAAGGAATTAGGTGCTGAAGTAATCGGAGTATCCACCGATAGTATTTTTTCTCATCTCGCCTGGCAAACCCATGAATTAGGCAGACTTCAACATCCGCATGCATCTGACAATGCTCATTTTGTTTCAGAAGCCTATGGAGTATTAGCGGAAGATAAGGGTATCAGTTGGCGCGGCACATTCATTATTGCACCTAATGGTATTTTAAAACATATGTCAATTAATCATGGTGAGGGCGGACGTAATGTTGATGAAGTCCTACGCACATTGGAAGTCTTTAAAAACGAAATTGAAGGTAAGTTAGTCCCATGCGGATGGCAGCCTGGCAAAGAATTTTTAACTAAAAAATAAATCTTATATCCAAGCAATTGCTTGGATTTTTACTTTAACTGGTGTATTTTGGTAAAAAAATGTAGTATAATATTTCTAGACTGGAGGTTTTTAATGTGCGAAAGTTCTTAAAATCGGAAATTGATTTAATATATGACCAAATACAACCGGAAGAAGAAGTCCTATGGCGGGGAAAACCTAAGTTAATCCCAAATATGGCTTATTTATCCACCTTACTTTTTGTTTTACTTGTTATATTACTGATGCTTATCTTACGGGTAATTAATTTAAAACAAGAAAACAATTTATTGGACGATTGGTTTTTTGTCAGTTTATTTCTGATTGAAATCGGTATAATCATTTATACATTAATATATACGGATAATTATTTTAAAAAAAACCTAAATATTTTTTATGTCATAACAAGTACCAGAGTAGTAATATTCAACAGTAAAAAAGAACGAATTATTTATTCAAAATTATTTCCGACGATAAAACTATTGCGTTTAAAAAAATCGGTATTTGATTCAGGCACGGTTGTGTTTGACATTGATATCGTTGACAGTCGGATAATTGAAATCGGTTTTAATAATATCGACAATGCCGATGAGGTATTAGATATCATCAATCATCAGATTCATCACATGCGTAATAAAGAATAAATTATACTTAAAAATCTAAGAGTATCTTAGATTTTTTTATTTAAAGAGAATAGTACTACAAATTTTACATTTTTCGACAAACGAAAACGTTATAATTAAATATAATTAAATTGTAAATCAACTATTTATTTTATATATAGTTTACTAATGGGAGGTGAATTAATATGAAATTGTTCAAATTACTAGCATTATTTATTTCACTATTTGGATTCTGTTATTATCCTATAACAGCCAATGCAGCATATAGAACTAGAACAACACCACTGAGAAACCTAAATAATATTATAACACCGATTTCAGGGGAAACTTCGACTACATATGATGATGATTTAACTTCTTATGCATTTAATGGGAAATTTACTATTTATTCATATGAAAAGGGAGAAAATGATGAAATAGTTATCCAAGTAATGGATCAAAGAATTTCAAATTATACTACTGAAGAAACTTGTTGGATTTTCTTTACATGTGGTGGGGATAGACAATTTTCTTTAGTATCAGAAGGCAATTGGAGTATAATCGAAGGCAAGGTAAGATCACTTGGAGCATTTGATACAAGAGCACAAAATATTATCGACAACGATCTATTTAATAGCAGCTTTAAAGAATATTCTGAATCAGCTGTTTTAACAGATTCAACTATGAATTTATTGCGAGTAAAAACCGCTTCTGCATTCTCAACCGGTGAAAAAGCTAAAGTCATATTTCATGTCGAAGGCGAACGTGATTTAGGATTATCTTTATCTGTACCAATAGAAGGAATAGAAGTTGGCTTGTCTTCCAATTTGCATTTTGGAGCTGATTTAACTATTGAAAAAGAAGTCTGTCAAGGTTGTGAATATTGGAACTATGAATATGACTGGTTTATTAGACCTGATGGTACATTTACTGTAAAAGTTTCAACATTTACTAATTCAGGTACATCTCATAAAGTCTATCCAAATAATGTAAGCGGAGAAGCATTTATAACAGATTATTATGTTATAACACAACCATCTTGCTAAAGATAATTTTTTTTAGTAGTAAGCAAATAAATAGTTGATTAAAATGAGTTAGTTTTTTATTCCTATTTATAGTTCTCCTATAAAATAGGAGAACTATAAATAAACAATTTAAGACTTTAGTAAATTATATTGATTGAGGGAATTATGAAAAAATTATATCTTGAAATAAAGTTGCTGATTAAAAATTATTTTTTTATAATTTTATTTTTATTACTTATTTTTTTTATAATCAGGAATTTTATTGAGATCTACGGTCCCATGAAGAATAACTTTAGAGATTTTTATTTGAATAATCAGAATGAATCGGTATATAAAATGTATTTTAATGATTTAAAATATATTTTATATCCGACGACTTTAATCTATCAATTTGAGGTTGTATGGTTATATATTATCATTTTTGGTTTTATACTAGCATCTTATATTATCGGACAGGAATTACGCTTTAAAACTGTTAAGGTAAAATCGGCTTATGATGACTTTCAAAAACTTTGTTATTTTAAAGTATTATCGGTAATCATCGTCACTGTTGTAATATTAATTATTAGTTTGGTTATCATCAATATTATTAATTTCCTATGGATAAAAAAATACAGTGGATTGTATCCTGATATCTTCTTCAGTCCTTATTTAGAATTACCTGCATTTTCTGACTTTTTTCTTCCGATAATAAAAATTTACGGTATATATATTATTGGAGTATGTGCGATTATTGTTTATAGCTATAGCATCACATTATTTTTTGAAAATTATATAATTATGTTATTGTTATTGTATATCAATTATCGCTATTTACCGGAAAAAATTTTTAATTTGTACAGTATCTTAATCCAGTTTTTTACCATTCCTTACATATGGATTTATAAGGAAAACAGAATTGGTTTTTATGAACTCAGTATATTTGTTGAAAATAATGACCGTTTAAGGTTTGTGACAATAATCTGGGTAGTAGTTGTTTTAATATTATTTATTATTATCACTAAATATAAAAGGATCAGTGATTAGTATGAAGAAAAAACAAATTTTATTCTTTTTAGTTATTATGTTATTGATATTAGTAATTATATATATCTTTAAAGATGAGTTAAGCATCAATAAAGAATATGTGGAAAATAAAACATATAGGATTTATGCAGTAGAGAGTAAGGATCTTATATATAATATTAGCTCAAAAGGGACTATAGAAGCAAAGCATAAAAGGACATATGAGTTTAGTAAAGAGTCCTTTGAATATGAAATTAAAGTAAGTAAAGGTACGGTAGTTAACGCAGGGGATATTTTAGTTGATGTGACTACAGAAGAAGATATAACAACAGATATCACAGGTACAGTTATTGAGATAGTTGAAAGTGATAAGGTTATAATTAGCGTATATGATTTATCGCATTTATTAGTTAATTTTTCAGTTGACCAAAAGGATAGTAATTATATCTTTTTAGATCAACAAATAGATTTTATATATAATGGTCAGATTTACGAAGCGACTATTATTGATAAGTCCTATGTTTTGAAACAAGGTAAACTTGAAGCCTGTGCGGAGTTAACAAATGATGGATATATTATTGTTAATGCTTATGTGAATGTAAATATACCGGTAAAATTAGCAATAAATAAAATTGTCATACCAAAAAATGCGATTAAATTTGATGGCTTTATTCCCTATGTTGAAGTCAGAACAAGACAAGACCAGTATGTAAAACGGAAGGTTGAGCTTGGTAAAAGTAACGGATATGAGGTTGAAATAACCAATGGATTAAAAGTCGGTGATGTTATTAGAATTGAGGAATTAAGCAGTAATGATTGAACTTATTAATATTTATAAATCTTTTTTTGTAAGTGGCGAAATGGTCAGCGTCCTTAATGATATTAATTTATCTATCGAAGAAGGTGAGTTTATCGCTATTCATGGACCGTCGGGGAGTGGAAAAACAACATTAATGTCAATAATCGGTTTGTTGGATACACCGACGAGAGGTAAATATAAATTATTCGATAATAATATTATTGATTACAGTGAAAATGCCAAAGCTGAGATGAGAAATAAAAGTATCGGTTTTGTTTTTCAGGATTATAATCTTATTCATTCAATGACGATTAAGGAAAACATTGTTTTGCCCGTATATTACTATAATAATAGCCTGAACAATAATGATTTATATGAAATCACCGATAAATTAGGAATAACAGCGTCTTTAGATTATTATCCTTACCAGTTAAGCGGGGGACAGTTACAAAGGGTTGCTATTGCCAGGGCGTTAATTAACAAACCGAAGATCATTATTGCTGATGAACCTACCGGAAACTTAGATGTTAGAAATACCAATCAAGTTTTAGACATATTTTCCGAATTAAATGATATGGGTCAAACTATCATTGTTATATCGCATAATAAAGATGTCGTAGATAGGGCAAAAAGAAAAATTGAATTACTTGACGGCAAAATAATATCCGATGTTATGTTAAGTTAGTGGGGGGATATGATGTTAGTTAGATTAATTAAGATTAATTTAAGCTTTTTTTTGACAAAAAAAATACAGACATTACTAATCTTACTAAGTTTATGCATCGGTGTAGCTTCGATTACGATCGTTATAATTACCGGTATGAGCTATAAAAGATATCTGAGTATGAAATTGACTAAGGGCTATGATTCTTTTGTTCAAGGTAGCTTTCTAATTCCATCTGAAGCAATTTATGAACTTGGGGCACTAAAAAATGTCGATGGCATACATGTGATTAACAATGAATCGATCCAGTTTAAAATAAACGGTTATTCCTATCCTAGCCGATTTTATTCAACCTATAACAGTGAAAAAGAGATGGTTTATTTCAATGATGATATTACTTCCTTTGATATTGTAAGAGGGGAGTATTTCAGTGAATATGATCAAAGAATAGGTGGTAATGTTTGTATAATTGATGAATATACTGAATCCATCTTATTTCCCTATGAAAATAGTATTGGAAAGACAATAACATTAGAGGATGAAGAAACCTTTGTGTTTACAATAGTGGGAGTTATGAAAAATTCAGAAAACAAAGATAATAGTGAATTACGTGGTTTTGAGATCATAATTCCGTTATTAACTTACAAACAATTTATACGATATGACGAACAACCGAATAAAAATATTTTATTTATCACTAATGATATCGATGGACTGACGGTAGATTTATACCGCTATTTTGGAAATAAGGATTCAACCTACTATAGGATAAATAATATCACTAATTCAAATGAATTAATTAAAGACAATATAAAACTACTCGATAACAACAATATCTTTATTTTATTATTCGCAGTCGTCTGTTTATTAAATGCCGGGGTTGGTATCTTTAATACGATGACTTTAGCCGTCAAAGAACGAGAAAAAGAAATCGGAATCAAAAAAGCAATTGGAGCTAAAAACAAGAATATTTTACATGAATTTCTCTTAGGAAGTATCCTTATCACACTTATCGGTATGACAATCGGATTGGGTTTAGGTATTGTTATATCTTATATGATAACAGATATAATGGATATAAGCCTCATTGTGCCTTTTACAAGCCTTATTCTTATAACAATATTTACTCTTTTTATAGGTATATTGTTTGGTTTATTTCCGGCATATACCGCATCTAAATTGAATCCAATTATACTTATTAGAAAGGAATGAGTGGATGAAAAAAAGGAAGTATATTATAACGGTGATTTTTAGCTTAGTGATAGTTTCCATTTTTATTTTAATTAATAAAAATGAAAATGAAAATTCACAAAATCAGGTGAGGATGGAAAGAAAAGTAATAGACTATATTGAAAACAATGATATTGATAATGTTAAGAAACTTATTGAAACTAATAATATAGATATTAATAGGATAAATGCCTTGCATAAATCGTGCGAATTAGGTAATTCAGAAATTTCTTTATATTTAATTGAAAAAGGTGCTGATATTAATAAGCTTGATGTAAAAACGGAAAATGGAATTGTTTCAGGTATGACGCCCTTAGCCTATGGTATAAAATCAGGGAATAAAGAATTGGTCGAGATGCTAATTGATAAAGGAGCTAATGTCAACATTAAAGTAAATGGAACCTCAGCCGAAGGCCAATATCCGATATATTACGCTGTCGCAAAGGGATACTTAAGTATTGTGAAATTGTTGGTGGACAACGGTTCAAATATCTCGTTTGTGGATATAAATGGTGAATCATTGCTTCATTATGCCGCAACAGGTCATAATACCGATATCTTTGATTACCTGGTGGAAAAAGGGCTAAATCCAAATCTAAAAGATAATTATGGTAGGTCACCATTATTAAATTCCTTATTGGCAAATGATTTGAATATGACTGAGCATTTAATTAATAAATATTCATTAGATATTCATGAAGTGGCAAAAAGTGGTCGTAATTTACTACATTATTGTGCTATTTACAGTTGTAGAGAGAACGTTTTTACCTATCTTTTTGAAAAAGGAGCAAGCACCACATTAAAGGATGATTCAGGCTTTGTACCCTTTTTTTATACATTGGATAATTTCAATAAATTTAAATTATTCCTAAATTATGGTCACACTGTTAATATTAAATCGGAAAATAATGATAATTTACTACATATAAGTGTCCATCAATTTTATAAAAAACCAAATGTGGAAATCATAAATTATTTATTAGAAAAAGGCGTTAATCCTCAAGAATTAAATAATGATAATAAGTCACCTATTGACATATGCACGGAAAAGAAATTATATGATATCAAAGAATTAATGGAGCAGTATGCGAGGTGAATTATGAATAAGATTATCAGTGATAGGATAAAAAAAAGCTATCGAAATAAAGAGGTAATAGTTGATTTCAGTTTTGAAGTACAGGAAGGTAAAATCACATTATTATCAGGACAGAACGGTTGTGGTAAAACTACTTGGATTAAAATAGCCATCGGACTTGAAAGACAGGATGATGGACAAGTGTTGTTTAATGGGAAAAGAATTGACGACTTAAGAAACGAAATAGGTATTGTTTTTGATGAACCACCGGTTTATCCTCATTTAAGTGGCTATGATAATCTTCAACAATTATCCGGGGTAATTAATCTTAAAAATGATTTCGTGAAAGAAATATTATCTGACTTAAAACTAGAGCATTCATTACTGCGTAAAAAAGGAAGATCATTATCACTTGGAGAGCGCCACCGTTTGGCTGTGGCATGCGCCCTAATCAGAAATCCAAAGTTTTTGATACTTGATGAACCTGCGGTAGGTCTAGATTTTGAATCATGGGAAATGGTGAAGAAAATCCTTCGTAAAAAAAGAGAACTTGGTGCTGTCATACTATTAACCGGTCATAATTACGATATGATGGAAGAAATTTGTGATGAGATTATTTTAGTTGACAGAGGAATCGTGATATATCAAGGTAGCTTGAATGATTTATTAGATAATGATAAATGTGAAGTCATTATTGAAACAGAAAACAACAATTTACTAAATACACGTTATGATCTATTGTCGATAGGTTCCAATAAATATAAAGCATGTGTGGAAAATGAAATGAAAGCTAAGGAACTGTTGAAATCATTGCAAGAGGATTATAATGTTGTTATTACTAACTTTACATTAAATAAAAGTAATTTAAAAAGTATGTATCAAAAAAAGATAAGGGAATAATTATGTGGTCATTAATAAAAATAGAAGTAAATAATACCTTTAAAAATAAAATTATTTATTTATTTTTCTTAATTTTGTTTTATTTAATTTATATTGAAATAAAAAATACTCTTTCAATCATTGATAAGTTAAATGAATTGGCATTTATCGAATTTGATTTTCTCACGGATAAAGTTACTTATCTCAATAAGATTATTTTTTCCGTATATCCTAAGACCGTCTTTTTATCGGTTATGCAAGTTATAGGATATATCTTTCCAGTTTTTATAGGATTCATGGTTATCTATTATAATTCCTTTGATATTATGAATAAAACCGTTTATATAAAAGCTGTTCATCAATCAAGTTTTTTTAAACACAATATTTCTAAGTTTTTTGCGTACTTAATCGTGAGTCAAATTTTCTTATGGATGTATATAATAATTTTAATAATCATAAAATTATCTGTTTATTTTTATTTGGACATTGAATTTCATGACTATTTAAAATTGATAGATTTAAATTATAATCCTAATTATATACAAATAATTATATTAGTCACTTTGGGTATAATACTACAAATCATATTTGCGCTATTCATCACAAGTCTAACGAAAAACATCTTGATTAGCGGTTTAATTTATATAATTATCATTTCTAAGGACATGTCCTTAAAGTTTATTGAACCGATTCAGGATTATTTATATGTATTTTATAAATTAGTATACCTGCCTTATCCTAAGCATGAATTTATGTTTATATCCGATTTAACCATATCAGGTAATATTTTGATTAGTATATTGTATATAATGATATCTTTAAACATATATTTAATGTTAAATTTCATTGTAAATTTAAAAAAGAGATGAATTTTATTTAGGTGATATCTATGAATGGGAATTTAGAAGTTTTGCCTTTGGGGAATTTTTCAGTTATAGTTAACAAAGATAATGGAAGATTTATTAAGATAGAAAATGAATTAGTTAATGATGAAGAGTATTTGGAACAATATTTTATTGAAAATTCATTTTATAAAGATATTCCGATTAATAAAGCAGACAAGTCCGATATTAAAATTGTCGATTTAACTTTGCATTCAACTTTTAATTGTAATTTAAATTGTAAATATTGTTTTATTAAAGAGAAGACAGCTTCAAAGGATTTAACCTTTGAAATGGCAAAGACATTTATTGACATGATGATGTCTTATTTTAATGAAGCTGTCCATTTTAATATTGATTTAACAGGTTCAGGTGAGCCTTTATTAAATATGAAATTACTTGATGAAGTCGTTAGTTATGCAAAAATCTTAAGAAATAACACGAATAAAACGATATTGATTAGTTTTGCGACAAATGGAACGCTTCTTACTAAAGAGATAATAGACTATTTAGTAAAAGAACAGATTTATTTTGGTGTAAGTTTAGATGGCGATAAAGCTACAAATGATGAATATAGAATATCCAAAAACTATAAAAGTGTTTATAAAAAAGTAATAAGTAATATAAAAAAATTGAAAAATAAGGAGTTCATGGGAGCAGCAACAACAATTACGAATAGAAATTTAGACTTAATAAAAACAATAAAGGCATTAAGAAAATATTTTCATGTCATAAGTATGAAACCTATAAGGGAAGTGGATGGTCATTTCGGAGCATTTGATGAAAACTCGATAAAACAATTAATGAATAGTTATACTAATTTATTTGAATTTATCTTAAATGAGACATTATTGGCTAACTATAAATATATAACTGCTATACTAAAAAGTGATGATTATTTTGGCAAATTTATTAAGCGAGTAATTTCTAATTCTTTAATAGCTTCAAGATGTGCTGCCGGTGTAAGTAAGTTTTCTTTGACATCCGATGGATTTATTTATGCTTGCGGAGCCGGAGTTAATTATGACGATTTTATTATTGGAGATATTCATAATGGTATTGACAATTTAAAGATTGAAATATTGTACGATATACAATTTAAAAAAACATATTGTCAAAATTGTTGGGCTAAGTTCTTATGTGGTGGCGAATGCATGGTTCGTTCTAAACTGCTTCATAATGTCTTAGGTAAACCCGATGAGCTAATGTGTATGTTAAATAAGCATTTAATAAAACTAGCATTTTTATTCAAATATATATTATATGAGCAAAATGAATCCGTGTTTAATGAAATTTATAATTTTTGCCTAGCGGATAATAATCGATAAATATAATAATTTATAAAAATAACTATTCATTTTATCAATTTAATAATTCTATTATGTATTTATCTAGAATATCTTTATATTTGAGATATTCTTTTTCTTTGGTGATGGATTGGATTAAACATTCAAAGGATTTATTTTTTGATTTAAT